>JAYEGN010000048.1:0-4277 GCA_034659115.1 Campylobacterota bacterium | reverse complement strand
CACCTAAAGAGGTTAAAACCACTCCAAATAAATCACAAACAACACCAAGCTCTTCTCCAATTCAAGATCAAGATGCTATTGAAGATAAAAAAGTAGCTGTTGCAAAGCAAGTTGAACCTACAAAACCAACTCTGCTTTTTAAAGCTCAAAGTTCTAGCGAACATTCAACCCAAGAGATAATAACAACTAAACAGCATAAAGTTGAGGTAAAGACACCTAAAGAAAAAGCTGATGACACATTAAAACTACTTCTTAGAGGTGAAAAACCACTCTCTTCAAATAATCTTACGACAGATTTCTCAGTTGCAACTGCTAGAGTAATCGCTCCAAGTCCAACATCAAACATGACAAAATCTTTAGAATCACTTTTACATAGTGAGCAAAATGAAACTACAACTGCCAGTTCTAAAACAGATGGTTTAACAGCTCATAAGGCAGATAGCTTTGAAGTAAAACTTAATGAAGCTAAACAGATGATAAAATATATATCTCAAGATGTTAAAACTGCTCTAGAAAACTACAAATCTCCATTTACAAGAATAAAAGTTCAACTCAACCCTCAAAAACTTGGAGAAGTAGACTTAACGGTGATTCAAAGAGGTAAAAATTTACATGTAAATATTAGCTCCAATAACACAGCTATAAACACATTATCTATGAACGCTAATGAACTTAGAGTACAACTTAGCAATAATGGAATAAATAATGCTACATTAAACTTTAATAACGGTTCACAAAATAGTGAACAAAACTCTTCAGGACAACAGCAAAATCGCCAAAATGAGCGTGAAGCCCAAGAAGAGTATCAACACTTTGAAAATGAAGAACAAAATGAAGAGATTTTAAGCTCTTTAGAAATTGTAGTCCCTGACTACGCTTAAAGGATATATTATGGCTATTACATCAACAGGTGAAAATGCAGCTATTACTGCTGAATATCAAGCACCCTCAACAGTTGAAGATAAAACAACACTAGGCAAGGATGACTTTTTGAAGCTACTTTTAGTTGAGCTTCAACATCAAGATCCAACTGAACCTATGGATAGTGATAAAATTTTAAGTCAAACCTCTCAGCTAGCGACACTAGAGTCAGCACAAAACACAAATGATGCTCTAGAAAAACTTGCTGGTGCCTTAGGTAACTCACAACAGTTTTCAACTATTTCAGCCATTGGAAAAACAGCTGATTTAGGAAGTAACGCTATTAGTTTTGACAAAGGTACAGCTAGTAGTTTTGAAGTTTATTTTCCAAACGATATAGCATCTGGTACTCTTGAAGTGATTGATGGGGATGGAAAAATAGTTAGCACAATGGATATAGAAGAAAATCCTCAAGGAGTCTATCAGTTTGATTGGGATGGCTCATTAAATAGTGGAGGTATTGCAGATAGTGGTGTTTACTTTATCACAGCAAGTTATAGTGATAGCCAAGGTAATCCACAAACAACAAGAATGGGAGCATACCCAATCGAGTCAGTTAGATTTGAAGATGGAGATACTCTTGTTAAAGTTGGTTCTGCCTATGTTCCTCTAAAAAACATTGTAGAAGTATATTAAAGGATTCATTATGATGGCTCAAGCTTTTTACACAGGTATTACAGGGATTCAAAGCAATCAGGTTGCGATTGATGTAGTATCTGATAACCTTTCAAATATCAGTACAATTGGCTATCGTGGTTCAGAATATGAGTTTTCATCTATGTTTGAAAGTATGATACATACCTCAACGGGAACTACAAGCTCAAACAGCAGTATAGGTGTCGGCGCACAAGTAAACTCAACTAGACTTATACAAACCAATGGTTCGCTATTGCTTTCAGACAAAAGTACAGATCTTGCTATAGATGGTGATGGTTGGTTTGGAGTTCAGGGCGATGGAGAGCCTGTATATACTCGTGATGGAAACTTTAGTTTTGACGCGAATCATGATTTAGTTAATCTTGATGGTTTTTATGTTTTAGGAACAATGGGTGGAAATATAGAGGGTGATATTCTCACTCACACCTTAGATGAAGTTGAGCTAGGAGAAGTTACCGCGCAAGAAAAGTTAAGATTTCCAAAGTTCTTAGTATATCCACCTGAACCAACAACCCTAGCTTCATTTATTGGAAATATCGGCATAGATGATGAGATGAGAACGATGGGTGCAGGTGTAGTTGATCCACTTAACAATAAAAATCATCTCAAACTCACCTTTACAAAATCTGCTGAGCAACCAGATCTTGGTACCGCTTGGGATATAGTAGCTACTACAGGTTCACTAGATGGAGAAACTATCTATGATACAAAAACAGGAACTGTAAACTTTAGCTCAAGTGGAGCTTTAATCTCAAACACATTAACAACTATAGACAACAATGGTTCTGAGGTAACGATAGATCTTGGAGATGAGTTTAATGGTGTTATAGCTACCTCAAATATGGATATCACCTCTTCAAGTATAGCAGATGGAACTATTGGTGGTGATCTACTTGGGTACGACATCAATAGAAATGCAGAAGTGATCGCTACATTTTCAAATGGTATGCAAAGTAGTGTTGGAAAGTTAGCTGTATTTCACTTTCAAAATGATCAAGGGCTAGAGAGGTTAAATGGCAGTAAGTTTACTGAGAGTTCCAATAGTGGAAAACCGATCTTTTTTAGAGATGCTAGTGGACAAAACATAATTGGCACCAATGTAGTAAACTTTAAACTTGAGGACTCAAATATTGAGATGTCTTATGGCTTAACAGAGCTTATCATACTTCAAAGATCTTATGATGCAAATTCCAAATCAATAACCACGGCAGACCAGATGATGCAAAAAGCATTAAATATGGATGCGTAGGCAAACGACTAAGACTCCGGATTAGGTCCGGAGTCTTACTAACTCTTCAAAACTTCTATTTTCTATCTTATCCTCCTCAGTAAAAATTTTCATAAAAGTTGGCACACTAAATGCTATATATCTATACTAAGCAAAATAAATCTAACTTTGTAAAACTTAGCTTTTACAGATTAGTAGAAAAAGGATATATGATGTTAAAGTCACTTTTTTCCGGTGTATCCGGACTACAATCGCACCAAATTGCGATGGATGTAGAATCAAACAATATTGCAAATGTTAATACAACAGGTTTTAAATACTCTCGTGCAAATTTTTCAGATCTTTTAGCGCAAACAAGATCGATAGCAACAGCACCACAAGGGCAACTTGGTGGTAAAAATCCTGTGCAAGTTGGTCTTGGTTCTACTGTTAGCTCAATGACTCGTATCTTTTCACAGGGTTCTATTCAAAACTCTGATAAAAATACAGATGTAGCGATCCAAGGTGATGGGTTTTTCATAATCTCGCCAGATGGTGGTAATACATACAAATATACTCGTTCAGGTGACTTCAAGTTTGATGCGGGTGGAAACTTTGTAGATAACAACGGTTTTATCGCTCAAGGATGGTTACGAGACTCTGAAACTGGGAAGGTTGATTCAACTGCACCTATCTCAAATATAAACATACCACCAGGGCTTACAACACCAGCAAGCCCCAGTGGCGAAGTTGTTTTAAAAGCAAACCTAAACTCTGGAGCATTGGTTGAAAGTTATTCACCAGCTTACTCTGTTGGAAGTACACCTCCTCCTGTTAGTGATGGAGCCGGAGGCGTAACAATATCTCCAGCTCCTGGAGCAGTTGATGGAAATGGAAGACCAATAGCGTCAGGTGATACTGGAGTGATGTTCAATGAGATTGGAGAGGCTTTCTCCCTACAAAGTGGTCAAGGTATATGGGCTTCTTTTATAGCTACTACCGTAACATCTACAAATGCAGTTGCTGCTACAGCTGCTGATTCTGCTGAAAATATAGTATTTACACTAGATGATGGAAGTACAGAAACAGTTGCTTTTACTTTTTTAGCTGGAAACAGTGCTACCCAAAATGCAGCTATAGAAGCTTCTGCAATCAATGCTAAAAGTTCTATTACAGGAATAACAGCAACTGTAAATGCAACAGATGGCATAGATCTTGAAAATACAAATGCTAATGGGTCAGCTTCGCATAATATTATTATAGATTCAGTTTCTGCTAATGTTGGTTTAGTTGATACCGATGATGCTCAAACAGCATGGAAATACACCTATAATCCATCTGGAGGAACTGTAGCCGCAGGTGCAAATAAAGAGTTCAAAACTATGGCTGAACTTCGTGAAGCTATGGAACTACAAGCTCGCGCTGTTGGCGATACTGATGGCGATGGTGCACCTAATGAAAATAATATTAAGATCATAGTAAATGAGCAAGG
>JAYEGN010000047.1:0-19189 GCA_034659115.1 Campylobacterota bacterium | reverse complement strand
CGATAACTTCAAACTCTTAAAACCCAAATAATTCCATAAGGATTTATAAAATTTATCTATGCTTGTGCTTAAGGGATGTTTAGTAAAAATTTTAAGCCACCTTATTGGTGGTGTAAATTTTTAATGAGCGTGCCTTGAGTGCAATGATAGTTTAAATTTTTTATTCTTATGGAATTATTTGGGTATAAGGTTTCTTATGGGATGGACATGTCAGCATGATTATAAAGGGGAGTGCCAGTTAGTAAAAAAACCTTGCATTCCTGGCATGAAAGGATGTACATTAAAAAGTAGTGAGTATATCTTTAGTACAGGTAGTTTTGAAGATGACAAAAAAGCTGATGAAGAGAAAAAGCAAGAGATTGATTTTGCCGCATTGGCTAGAAGTAACTAGAGAGGTCACTCCATCATTCCGTGCTACGACACGGAATCTAGTTACGCCTTATTTTTTAGGATTATTTTTTATATAGCTCTTTTTAATTACTAAAAACTGATACAGCGACATACTGTCACCTGCCTCTTCTATGAGTTTATCAGTATCATCATATTGACCCTGTATCTTAGCTATCTCATCATAAGCAGATGGCTTCACATCGCCAAGCGCAATGCTTATGGCTCCTGCCCACATTATTACCAACATAATCCATATCGTTTTTTTAGCATCGACATAAACACCTATAAAATGAAAAGCTACTGTTAAGATAACAGCAATAATTAGTATGATAGTTAAACTCATTTAGCTAAATTCTCCCCTCTTGGTTTCATCTCTACATCACCTATATCTTCAGCCATATTTTCACCAAAGCTCATAACACCCATCGTCCCAATGAGCATCAAGACTATTACGAGCAGAAGAAATATAAATGCCATTAAGTATCGTTTGAGTATTGCCAACATCTACTTAGGCACTATTCCATCATATTCGATACATCTTGAAGTATGAAAATTTCTTTCATATTCAGGGTTTACAAACTCATCACGATCAAGTGACCAACCTAAATTTTTAGAAAGTAAAACTGATCGTGAAACAGTTCTACGCATCTTATTTTCACAGATGATAGTTCCTCCCTCATTGAAGATCTCTTTGACCCCTGCCATTCTTGTTATAGTCATATAATGATGAAAACCTATCATAAGGACAAGAAGACCACCAACTAAAAGCATGCCTCTTTTAAATGCCACCTTAGGCATAAATTCTCTTGTTGTTACAATAGCTGTAACAGTCATTATAAAAGCACCAATTATAAGATATACAATCTCTAATTCAAAAAAAAGTTCCATTTGAGTTTCCTATTTAATATGTTGTGATTCCCAAACCTCTGAGGCTGGGGTAAAGTACTCTATACGCACTTTTTTAAACTCTCTTGATGAGTACAGTGGCATGTGACTTTTAGAGTCAATCTCACTAGCCATCTCCGCAATTATACCATCCGTCTGCTCCTTAGTTTTTCCATGAACCATAGTAAAAAGATTATAGGGCCAGTTTGAATATTTTGGGCGAAGATAACAGTGACTTACTGCGCTAAATGCCGCTGCAGTCTCCCCAATAACCTCACCTTTTTCTCCCTCATCTACATCCCACACAACCATAGCGTTTGCATTGAATCCTGCTTTTCTGTGATTAAGTATAGAAGCAAACCTTCTCATTATTCCCGCGGCTTGAAGCTCTTTTAGGATATCAAAAAAATTATCATAACTAATCTCAAGTTCATCGATAAGTTGTTTAAACGGTTCACTTATCATCTCTATATCATACTGTGCTTTTCTAACTATAGCATTGTGAAGTGGTGTCATCTCCACTTCACTATGAACAACCTTTTTAACTTTTTCTTTTTTATCATCTTTGCCCGTTGTATTTAACTTAACATTGATTTTAAAAAGTTTTAAAGTTGGAAGCATTATATAGTCATCTGCATCGGTTAATTGAGCAAGAATTTCTACCGTTTTATCGAGTCCTAGCTTTGACTTTGGAGATACTCCAAGTGTAAACCAGATATTAAAAGCATGATTTCTTTCATAGTTATGAGAGATACCGGGATGAGAGTTTATTATCTCTACCGCCTTGTCTATCTTCTGTGGAGCAATTTTAAATGCAACTAGAGAAGATTTATAGCCTAACCTTTTTGTATCAAAGATAGCAGAAGTTTGACGGATGATGCCGTCTTTCTTCTCTTGTTGAACTATTGCTAGCACCTCATCTTCGCTTATGCCAAGTTCATCTGCTATAGCTTCAAATGGTTTAGGAACCAGTGGAAACTTTTTCTGTATTCTAGATAGTATTTCGTCTTTCATCTTTAAGCATTTCTCTATTATAATTTTTTTTAATCAAAGATTCTATCAGATTTAAATTAATATCAGTTGATTTAAATCAAGTTTGTAATTTTCTTTAATATGCTATTATGTCACAAAAATATAAAAGAGAAACATGGCATATTTTCCAGCTTTTTTAAAACTTGACAATAAAAAGATACTTATCGTTGGTGGTGGCTACATCGCTTATGAAAAGTTAGAGCATCTTTTAGACTTTAGTTCAGATATTTCAGTAATCGCGTTAGAGTTGTCTGATGACATGTCAAAAGGTATCAAAGAGAATGATCTTCATTTTAAACAAAGAGCCTATCAAGTAGGTGATATAAAAGATTTTGCTATAGTGATAGTAGCTGTTGATGATATACCACTTCAAGCAGAAATATTTGCAGAATCTAAACAATATAACTGCTTATGCAACTCTGTTGATTCTGTTGATTATTGTGATTTTATCTTTCCATCTTATGTGAAAAAAGATGATTTGACTATAGCTATATCAACATCAGGTGCATCCCCTGCTATGGCAAAATATCTAAGAATCTATCTGCAAAACCTTATTCCAGATGGTATAAGTGAATTTTTAAAAGAGATGAAAAACTTAAGAAAGACGGTACCAAAAGGTAAAGAGAGAATGAAGATGCTAGATGAAAAAGCGAAAAATTATATTAAAAGTTGGAACAGATAATGGAAAATGAAAAAGTTGGTTTAGCTAAAAAGTTTATAGTATTTTCTCTTCTGTTCGCCTTTTTAGTGATGGGCTTTGTTGCGATGCAAAGGGCTATGCCAGAAGCTAAAGAAGATAGAATATATAAAGCTATTAAAGTTTATAGTCCCTATGAGTTAGAAAAAAGAATGGGTGGCTTAACAATCATAAATACAAAAGATGGAACAAAAGAGAAGCCAAGTGCGGCTGAAGCACTTCATCGCATCGATGAACTAGATAAACAATGGGCAAAAAAACATCTAAGTGTGCAAGGTAATGATGTTTTAATTACAAGAGATGGCAACACAACGGTTAAGATATTTATACAAACACCAAAAGAAAGAGCCTTCATAAAAAGCTTTTTTGGTATTTAGAGATTCTCTTAATCTTTTAATTTAAAAGAGTAAAACAGAGATAAAAGTAGCATAGCAGATGCTGTGCTATAAAGCACTGAGTAACTAAAAAACTGTAAAATTACTCCTCCAATTATAGAAAAAAACAATCCAAATGAGACTATATTTATCTGTAAAGCCACATAAACTGGTCTCTTATCTGCTGGAGCAAGTGCTAATATAAGATTGCCAGATGCTATACGATTTCCATCGAGTGCTGCACCTATAAGAAAAAATACTATCATATACATGTAGAGTGAAGAAGAATATACGGCAATGACAATGGCAAGAATTTGCATAGATATAGAGATATTTGCTGTTAGTTTATTTAGTCCTCTACCGCTAAGTCTTCCCCATAAAAAATTACTAAGCATAGCACCTATCATCTGAGTAGTTATTAAGCTACCAATAGCAACACCATCTAAATCTATCTTAGTTTGAGCATCTAGTATGATAAATGGTAAAGCTATTAAATAACCATAAGCAAAAAGAAAAGTTTTTAGTTGAATCTGTAAATCTTTATCGGCTTTTAAAATATTTAAAGAGTTATGTAAAAACTTTTTAAAAGAGTTTTCTCTAATGCTAACATCTTTTTTTATAGGCTCATCAATAGTTCCAAAAGAGAGATAACCAAGCCCCATAATAAATGAACTTATGATAAAAAGGTAACCATAACTTAGTGGTGCTTCAAAACTTGCAATAACCCAACCAGCTAAAGCTCCACTTATAAGTCCACCAAGCCCGCTAAAGAACTGCCTATAAGCCATAGTCTTACCACGAAACTTATGAGAAAATATCTTAGCCACTATATCTTTGAAGTAGATTGCTCCAAAACCAGCACTAAATGAAAAGATAAAAAGACCAAGACCTATACAAAAAAGTGTGAGATTTGGAGAGTCTTCCCCAAAAACTATGATAGAAACACCTATGAAAAACCATGCTACAAATCTCACAACAAAAACACGGCGAATATATGGAAGCATAAGAGTATAGCTTTGTGCTTTAAATGCAGCAAACAGTTGAACAACTATCGCCCCACCACGAAGCAGTGCCGCAAAAAAACCAACGAGCATAGAGCTACCACCAAAATAGTTTACTATAAGAGGAAGTATAGTTGATGGTTCCGCTATGGTAGTACCGATGGATAGGAAAAAGCCGTGTAAAATATTTCTTACATGGTTGGAAGTTTTATCCATCTAGCTTAGCTTTTCCCAAGCTTCATTTATGCTTGATGCATTTTCGGTTACAAAAAGATAAACAGCGGCATTTAATTTTGCTAGTTTCAAGTATTCATCTGATAGATTATTTAGCTGATTTAGAGAATCTTGGAGAGTTATAGCCTCCCAAGATTTTGTATAATTAATTCCATAAAACTCAGGATCAACTACATACTCTTCTATCTCTTTAGAATTAGAAATCCATAGACGACCCTTGCTAAAAAGCTCAGGTGTTCCCTCGTTGCCTTGAATAAGTGCAAATCTTTTATAACGGTCTGAAAAAACTTCTACATATTTTTTTACATAGGGTTTATGAAATACACCTGTTATAGCGTACTCGCTATCTCCTACATGTGGAAGTTTTTCTATAGTGTTAAAGCCTGTACGAAGTCCTAGTTTCATACGAAGATCTGTCAGTTCACTCATCTTTGGAAAAAAATCCGCTCTATCAAAATAGCTGATATTTGAGCTAAACTCTACATTTGTAGCTATCTCTTTTAGAGTTATTCCACCCTTTGCAGGAGTAAGTTCATCTCCAACTACAACTAGACTAAGTCCGCTTTCTTTAAGAACTTGGGCTACAAGAGGAAAGATATATGGATTTTTCGCCTTTCCATCAAATGGGTACCCCAGTTCTAAAGAATTGGTAACTGTTGTTTTTTTTATGTAGCTATCACAAGCTTCTATTGCTCCACGAAACTCTGTAACAGTTTCAGGCTTTAATCGCCAGCCAAGAAGAAAAGCTGCCGCTTGTTCATTAGGAATACTCTGATTTAAAATCTGTTCCATCATATCTTTAGACTCTTCAAACGATAAATCTCTGTTGCCCTTTGGTCCCGTTCCTACTGCATGTATATATTTAAAAAAATCCATTTTTTCCCTTGATATATATCTAATTGTTTTATAAGATGGTATGATATACTCATATACTTAATTTTGTATAAGGTGTTAGTATTAAACCCAAATTTTAGAAATCCCTACTGCATAATTTGGGTTAAAAAATAATTTTTACTATATTGGAGAGATTAAGATGAGAAAAATTTTACTATTTAGCATAATTTGTGCAACTACTTTAGTTGCCCAGTCGCTACAACAAAAGGCACTAAGTAAAGGTTTAAAACCTATACCAAAGGATTTTGAAGTATTAAAATCTCAGGTGGATGACCCACTAAATCCTATGACTATACCTAAGATTCTTTTAGGAGAAAAGCTTTTTTTTGATAAAAACTTATCACTTGATAGAAGTTTGTCTTGTGCAAGTTGTCATGATATAAAAAAAGGCGGAGAAGATGGCAAACCTACTGCTATTGGCTATAAAAAGCAGGAAAATCCAAGCCACTTAAACAGTCCCACTGTTTTAAATACAGCCTATTCTAGACATCTTTTTTGGGATGCAAGGGCTAGTTCTTTAAGGGAACAAGCTAAAGGACCGATGCAGGCTCATTTTGAGATGGCATCTACCCCTGAGTTAGTAGAGCAAAGAGTTGAAGAAAATCCACAATATAAAGAAAGTTTCAAAAATATTTTTGGTGAAAACTCTATCACATTTGACAATATCACAAAAGCTATAGCAGTTTATGAAAAAATACTTGTTACAAGAGGTCGATATGATAATTTTTTAGATGGAGATATAGATGCATTAACAGCTCAAGAAAAAAGAGGACTCAATCTTTTTATAGATATGGGCTGCAAGGGTTGTCACTACGGTTCAACTGTAGGTGGTCAAAAAATCCAGAAATTTCCTCTTAGAGATTACAATAGTGTTTTAAATCTCACTACTACATTCAATGAAAAAACCAAGGGAAGAAGTATTAAAGATATTAGTTTGAACTTTGAGATGTATCATCCATATCCATTTGAAAACAAGGGTGGTTTTATGGGAAAAGATGGGGAGAGAACCTTTAGAGTTCCTATACTTAGAGATATATCAAAAACTGCCCCATATTTTCATAATGGTGTTGTAAAAACACTTAGAGAATCCATAGATATTATGAGTAAAAGTCAGATAGGTGTAGATATGTCCAAAGAACAGTTA
This sequence comes from Campylobacterota bacterium, assembly GCA_034659115.1. GTDB lineage: Bacteria > Campylobacterota > Campylobacteria > Campylobacterales > Sulfurimonadaceae > Sulfurimonas. Next base: position 12,538 of record JAYEGN010000047.1, on the reverse strand, counting down.
GACGCAATGGAGGCATTTTTAAAGTCACTTGATGGAGAAATTGTAGATTACAATCTAGAAGAATAAACATAAGGGAAACTTTGTTCCCTTATGGGCACCTCTAAAAACCTTTAGAGGTACCATTAATTAACTCAGTGTGCAGATGAGTTTTTTTCGAACTCTTCTTCTATAGCATCACGCAAGTCACTAGTTGCAGAATTGTTTTCAAACTCTATATATCCTTGGTTAAATTTAATCCCTGAAGATACAGTTTCCCCATCATCTGTTTTCTCAGCTATAACTTCATTGCTTTTAAATTCAGTTATCTTCCAACCTGTTTTATCGCCAGCTTTTTTAATTGCGTGAGCAATCTTTTCGTTGCTGCGAGTGTTTACATGAAGAGCCTGCTCAGAAATCTTTACATCTTTTACAGCCTCTACGCTAGATGAATCAGGTGCTGGTGATGCACTACTACACCCCGTATAAAACACAAGCGTAAGTGCAGATACTAGAGTCATCGATAAGATTTTTTTCATTTTTCTTCCTTATTTTTTAATTTTCTTAACAAAATATAAATTTTACAAAGAAATTTAATCAATCAATGATATAATAAGAAATGATAAAATAGCTTGATGTTTGTCAAGTTTTAAACAACAATTAAAGAGAGAGATAGATGGCGATAGATATTGTAACAATACTTGTGATGACATTACCGATGTTATTATTTGGTATTTATCCAGGGCTTAAACTAGCAGACATAATGGAAAGTAGGTATGGCATAGATGAAACTACTAAGAGAAAAGTAATTATCATTACAACTATCATCTTCACGCTAACGCTTTCAACACTTTTATATTATTTGTAATTTTATAATCTTGTTTCATAAAGTGACATAGATTATAAAACTTTCCTTAAATATTAAATTAATTATATAAATTGATTTATATCAACCTATTTTAATGCAAATAGGAATAAAATTCCCGTGATTCTGAAAAATTATGACAAATGGAGATAGTAATGGTTGAAGCGATGACGATTAGATATGAAATACCTATCGATGACTTTTTGCCTATTTTTGTATCTTCTGCACTTGTTTTAGTATTTGGAGGATTCTATGTTGGTATATATAGTGCGGTAAAGGTTAATTTGTTACGAAAATTATGGATGCCTTTGGCATACATTTTTTGGATGTTAACAGCATATTGCCTATATTTGATGGGAAGTTTAATGCAGGTCGGTGATTTTACGGCTAAGGCATTAGTAGTTGCAGGGATCGGGTTATTTTTACTTCCCCATGCAGTTTACTATATGCAAGATCAAGTTCACGAAGAGAATGAACATTGATTTACTCTTGTATGTATCAACAGTAATTTTTAGGAGGAAACAGTGGCTAAAATATCCGTATGGAGCGATAATCGCTTCTGGGCTCGTTCAGCAGCTTGGATAACAGGGTTTGCATCGATATTACTTATTTGGTTAACATTTGACACTTCAAGTCAAATATCGATGGGTACAGATGCAGATCTACAAAATGGCGTAACTAAAAGGGTTCCAGGACCTACAGTTATAAACTACAAAATCACTTACGAAATGAGCGCAGCTCGTGGTCATGAAGTACCAGTGATAGGGGAAAAAGAGAAGTTTTTTGGAAGAGATGATTATTCTGAGGAAGAAGCTGGTGCTTTACTTCACTTAGGTAAACTAGGTTCTCAAACTAAAAACTGTATGAACTGTCATACACTTCTTGGAAATGGGGCATATTATGCACCAGATTTAACAAAATCTTGGTTAGATCCAGCATGGGCTGATGGCGGTACTATGCAGGCGATGACAGGGAAAGATACTAAAGAAGAAGCGATAGCTGAATTCTTAATGCATCCATCTACTTATCCAACTCATGCTCGTATGATGCCAGATCTTGGAATCACAGCAGATGAGGCAAAAGGTCTAGTTGCTTTCTTGAAACATATGTCATCAATCGATACAAATGGTTTCCCAAGAAACTTCGGAAGAATGCAAGGAGCAGTTCATGGCAAATAATCACTTAACAGGCGTTGGAGCTGAATCAAAACAGTTAGCTACATGGTATTTTGCTTTTGCTGCTATTATTTTTGGTGCACAACTACTATTTGGTTTAGTTGCTGCGATTCAGTATATTATGCCAGGTTTCTTATTTGAGTTATTAGATTTCTCAGTTGCTAGAATGTTACACATCAATGCACTAATTGTATGGATGGTATTTGCAATGTTTGGTGCAGTTTACTGGTTACTACCTGATGAAACTGGAATTGAGACTGTTGGAATTAAAATCGGTAAATTACTTTACTGGGTATTTGTTGCAGCTATCGTTGTTGTAATCTTAGTATATTTATTTATCCAAGTTGGACCGGCTGACGAGATGTCAATCTGGTTTATTCATGAAGGTCGTGAGTATATTGAAGCTCCAAGATGGGCTGACTTCGGTATCGTTGTAGTTGCACTTGGATTTGTTGCTAATCTTTTCATGACAGGAATGAAAGGCAATCAAACAGGTATCATTACAGTTCTTATGGCAGATATGCTAGCATTTTCTGGTCTTTACTTAACTGGTATGTTCTTTACAGATAACATCTCTATTGATCAGTTCTGGTGGTGGTGGGTAATTCACTTATGGGTTGAAGCTACTTGGGAAGTTTATGTTGGTGCTTTAGCCGCTTATGGTCTTATTCAGATGATTGGTGCTTCTCGTAAAGTTGTTGAGATGTGGTTATGGATCGAGGTAGCTATGCTATTTGGTTCAGGTATCCTAGGTTTAGGTCACCACTACTTCTGGATCGGTACACCTGAGTACTGGTGGGAAATTGGAGCGCTGTTTAGTGCGCTAGAGCCATTACCACTTGTTGCGATGTTTATCCATGTTATGTATGACTGGGGTAAAGAACAAGGTAAGCAAGCTGCTTCTGGTAGTACAGAATCTGTTGTTAATAATCAACCAGCTTTTATATGGTTCTGGATGAATGCATTTGGTAACTTTTTGGGTGCTGGTGTTTGGGGATTCTTCCATACACTACCACAAGTAAACCTTTATACGCACGGTACACAGTTTACATCAGCTCACGGACACTTATCGTTTTTTGGTGCTTATGCAACTATACTTATCGGTATGATGTATCTTGCAGTTCAAGGTACAAATGGTATTAAGGTTATGAAAAACACTAAGGCATCTCTTTGGGCAGTTAGCTTATTGGTTGGTGGTATGTTGGGTATGACTGTCGCACTAACAATTGCTGGTTATGTTCAAGTTCTTATCTCTCGTGCACAGATGGGTGCTACTTGGGCTGGTTACTTTGATGGACAGAGTGGTATGTGGTTTGCACAAGCTATGGATTGGAGACTTATTTCTGGTCTTGTAATGTTCGTTGGTTTTGCATTCCTAGCTAAAGATTTTATGAGTACTGGTAAAAATCCAGTTCACGAAAGATAAGGAGATAAATTATGTTTGAACCGTTCACAGATGTAGTGCCAAGTTTTTTTGGTTGGTTGAATCAAGGTCCATTGACTCTAACTCTCTTTCTTCATACAATAATTGTACTTCCAATGATTTGGATCTACAAACAAGAGAAGGCTCGTTTAGAGAGTGAAAGTTAAACGGTAATATTAGTCCGCGGGCTCCATTGGGGCCTGCTTTATCTTAATTTAAAGGGAGAATAAATGAGATTAAATAAATTAGTTATCTCAGCTGCTGCTTTAGCAGTAGTGAGTTCAGGTCTATTTGCTGGAACATCTAACATGGATGTTGAGAAGGTTTTTGAGAGAGAGTGTCAAGGTTGTCATGGTCCAAATCACGAAGGTGGTGTTGGTTCTGACTTACGCCCTGCTATAATTGGTAAGAAAAACTCTTACAAACTTACTGAAGTTGTTTTAAATGGTGTTGCTGGTTCAGCTATGCCTCCGTTTAAAGAAAAATTCTCAAAAGCAGATGCTGATAAAATGGTTGATTATCTTCAGCATTTTAAAGGTAAAAAGATGGAAGTTCTTAGCCTTGAGAATGTTAAAGCAGGCTGGAAACCACTTAATGATAGAATGAAATTCTTCAAAAAGTATCCACATGCTGTAGATGTTAAGAAAAATACTGATATCTGTTTCGTAACAGAGCGTGATGCAGAAAGAGTTGCATTTGTTGATGGTACTAATGGTAAAGTTTTATCTAAGCACCCAGCTGGTTTTGCTGTACATGTTACAGTAACTAACAAGCGTCAACCAAGATATGCTTACTCAATCTCTCGTTCAGGTTTAGTAACAATGTTCGACCTTAACACTCCGGGTCAGCAAAAAATTGCTGAGATCCAAGTTGGTTCTGAGTCTCGTGGTCTTGCAGTATCTCCAGATGGTAAATTCCTAATGGCTGGTAACTACACTCCAGGTGGAGCAATCCTAATGGACGCAATGACTCTTGAGCCATTAAAAGTATATCCAACTTCATCAGTAATTGATCCTGATGGTAACATCGGTTCATCTCGTGTTGCAGGTATCTTTGATACTCCGTACGGTCCATATATTGCATTTGCACTTAAAGATGGTGGTCATGTTTATATCGTAGATTACTCTAAACCAGACTTTCCAATCGTTGGTGATATTCCAAACATTGGTAAAATTCTTCATGATGGTTTCTTAAATGAAGGTAAAGAGATTGGTAGATACCTATTTATCGCTTCTCAAGGTTCAGATGTTGTTGGTGTAGTTGATTTTAAAACTAAATCTTTAGTTACTAAAATCTATACAGGTCCTTCAGCTAAGCCACACCCAGGTCAAGGTTCTTCATGGTTTCACGAAGGTCTAGGACAACAACTTGGTGCTACAGTTAATATGAATCTTGGTCAGGTAACTATCTGGGATGATAACTTTGATGTAATCCGTCAAATCCCTATCGGTGGTGGTGGACTATTCATCGGTACTTCTGAGCATACTCCATTCCTATGGGCTGATAATGTACTTGGTGGAGCAGCTAACTGGAATAAAGTTCACTTAATTAACAAGCAAACTTTAGAGTTAGACAGAATCATTACTGTTGGTACAAAACAAGGTACAGTTACTGATCCAGTAACTCACAAAGTTCTTTACAAATGGAAAGTTCCAACTGTTAAAGATGCTAAAGGTAAAGCTGTTACGCCTAGAATCTTACACGCTGAGCCAGCTAATCACGGTCACTGGACTATGATTTCTGAGTGGAATGCGGGTCGTATCGGTATATATGAAGCTAAAACTGGTAAATTTGTTAAATATATCAAAGGTTTAACAACTCCTACTTTTACTTACTCTATCGAGCATAGACAAACTATTCCTGGTGCTTAATCAGCAATGCTGATATAACCTTTCTCTCCCACTTGGGAGAGAACCTTTTCAATTAAATTACTCACTTTTATAAAATCTTTTTTAAATTTTATTTTTCTTGATATATAAAGCTTTTTAAAAAGTTTTTTTTGGCTAGAATAACAGATTAAAATAGAGGTTATTATGAAAAAACTATACTTAATTGTTTTATTTGCATCATCTACACTTTTAGCCGATAAACTTGATGGTAAAAAACTGTTTGAAACTTACTGTTGGGGTTGTCATCATCAGACTGCTGTTGCCTTTGGACCTCCTTTTACCGAGATAGCTGACAAGCGTTCAAGAGATGAGATTAAAGCTTATATCATAGAGCCAAAAGCTATGTATAAACAGTTTGGCTACAAAAGAACTGTTATGACACAACTAAAATTAAATGACAATGAGATAGATGCTCTAAGTGACTACATACTCAAATACAAAGGCAAAAAATAATGTTTAGACTATCAAACCTAATAGCTTCAGTCGTAGAAGATAAAAAAGAGAGAGTTTTAGATGGTTCTATAGCTATATGGAACTTTACAAATCGCTGTAATCTATCATGCCTTCACTGTTACTCAAAATCAACACTTGATGAAGTAGATACACTAACAACTCCACAAATCAAAAAAACTATCTTAGAGATGAAAGAAAATGGTGTAAAGTTCATCATCTTTTCTGGTGGTGAACCACTTACAAGAAAAGACCTTTTTGAGATAGCTGATTTTTGTAGGGATAATGGAATCATTACATATCTCTCAAGCAATGGACTTTACTTTACTAAGGCTAATGTACAACGCATAGTAGACACATTTAACTATGTTGGTGTAAGTATAGATGGGGATGAGCCTACTCATGATTACTTTCGTGGGCTAAAAGGGTCATTTAAGGAAACGCTTAAGGCTGTACAGCTTGCAAACTCTACTGGTGCTAAGGTTGGTATTAGATTTACTATGACTAAAGATACAATTGGCTCTTTAGAGTATATGTTTGACTTAGTAGAAAAAGAAAATATCCCTAAAATCTACATCTCACATCTTGTTTATTCTGGTCGTGGCTTAGATAACTTAAAGATGGACTTAACAAAAGAGCAAAGAAGAGAAGCTGTTGAGTTTATTCTTAAAAAAGCGTTTGAGTACTATGAAACAGGCAGAGATATAGAGATAGTAACTGGCAACATGGAGATGGATGGAGTTCTGTTTTTAAATGAATTTGCAAAAAAATACCCAGAGTTAAAAGAAAAGATGAGAAAAAGACTTACAACTTGGGGAGGAAACTCTGCTGGTAGAAAACTGCTAAACATTAACTCCGAGGGAGATGTAAGACCTGACCCATTTTTTCCTCTTACAGTTGGCAATATTATAGAGCAAGATTTTGGCGATATTTGGCAAAGTGGCGAGCTACTTGATGAGCTTAGAGTTCATCCAAGAGCTAGTATTGGTGGAATCTGCTCTACATGTAAGCAACTAGATATCTGTAATGGTGGCTCAAGAGCAAGAGCTTATGCGATAACTGGTGATTTATGGAGCGAAGATCCATCATGCTATTTAACACAAGAAGAAAGAGAGGGGAGATAGATGAAACTTATAAAACTGCTGTTAAGTGCCGCAATTCTACTGAGTGCTGGGCTTAATGCTAAAGGCATAAATCCAATAGCGAGTATGTTAAATACAAATGAAAAAGTTTTTGTAGTTGAGAGAGAGAGTGACTCACTAGCTATCATAGAAAAAGGCTTAACAAGAGGTCATCTAACTGGTATGCACAATATGAATCATGGTGTTGTGAAGTTTGAGGGTAAAGATGGTTATGTCATAAGTCGTGATGGTTGGGTAGTAAAGTTTGACCCATCAGAAGAGAAGGTTTTAAAAGAGATTAAAACAAGCGATAGTGCTATCGGTTTTACAATCACTAAAAACTTTTTAGCAGTTGCAAACTACGCTAAAAAAAGTGTAGATATTTTAGATAGAGATCTGAATCCTTTACAATCATTTGAAACTGGAAGTAAAAATGTTGGTATTAAAACCTACAAAGATTACCTAGTATTTTCACAGATGGATAATGACAAAATCACTGTTTTAAAAGATACTAACTATGGTAAAGGTCTTCCAAAATTTGTAATCCATAAAGAGTTTGAAGATGTTGGAGTTATGCCTTTTGATGCTATGATAAAAGACAACAACTTCATAACTGGTTTTTTTCAAAGTCCGCACTATGGAGTTGTAAATCTTGATACAATGAAATATAAAAAGATAGATATACTTCTTGATGATAGAAAACCTGTTTTAAAAGTTCCACACTTTGGTTTTTGGAGTATTGGTGGTGGCTATGTATTTATACCAGCAGTTGGAAACAACAAGGTTTTAGTTTATACGCCTGATTTTAAACATGTTAAAAATATTGAGACTGAGGGGTTGCCAGTTTTTACTGCTTTGTCTCCTGATAAAAAGTATCTGGCGGTAACTTTTAGTGGCAAAAAATTTCCAGTTATTCAGATCATAGATACTAAAACTTTAAAGATAGTTCATAGATTTGAGTTTGATGGAAAAGTTCTCCATGTAAGATGGTCAAATGTGCGACCAAATCTTTATGTATCTGTTAATGATGCAAATAAAGTAACGGTTATAGATACAAAGAGATGGTATATTAGCAGAGAGATGTTTAATATCAAAAAGCCATCAGGTATATTTATTTATGAGGAAAAAAAATAATGGGTAAGGTTTATTTAACTGGTGCTGGTCCGGGGGATATAGAGTTATTAACTCTTAAGGCACTAAGAGTAATAAAAACAGCAGATGTCATTATATATGATCGTCTAGCGAATCCAGATATATTAGAAGAGGCAAAAAGTGGCTGTGAATTTGTCTATGTGGGCAAAGAAGATGGCAGGCATATAATGCCTCAAGATGATATAAATGAGGTTATCTACCAAAATGCACTTAAACATGATAATGTAGTAAGGCTTAAGGGTGGAGATCCATTTGTGTTTGGTCGTGGAGGAGAGGAAGCTCTGTATCTACTCGAGAGAGAGATAAAATTTGATGTTATACCTGGTATTACCTCTGCTATCTCTGCTCCAGCTTATGCAGGTATCCCTGTTACTCATCGTGGAGTATCTGTGAGTTTTAGAGTGGTAACTGGGCATGAATCACCAAATAAAAAAGTATCTCAGATTCCATGGGATACTTTTAAAACTGATGACACTATAGTATTTTTGATGGGATTGCATAATCTTCCTCAAATAAGTGAAAAACTTATAGAGATAGGTAAATCAAGTGATTACCCTGTAGCCGTTATATCCAAAGGAACAACCTCTGAGCAAAGCGTTGTTGTTGGTACCTTAGAAAATATAGTTGAAAAAACCAAAGATATTCCTACTCCTGCCCTTATAGTTGTAGGCAGAGTCGTTGAACTTAGAGAACAACTAAAATGGTTTAAGGGTAATGCTTAAGCCACTGCATGATTTTAAAGATGCTATAGAGATAGCGCAAGATATATACTGGATAGGTATGTATCTTGAAAATGATCCTTTTCAATGCCATCCCTATCTCATTAAAAATGGCAATGAATCTATTTTGATTGACCCTGGTTCTATGCTTGAATTTGATGAGACGGTACGAAAAGTAAACACTATTTTAGAGTTTAAAGATATTAAATATATTGTTCTTCATCATCAAGATCCTGATTTGGTTGCTGCTGTTCCCGAGATAGAAAAACTCATAGATAGAGATGATTTACTCATCGCAACTCACTCAAGGATGTCCCTTTTAATTAAGCACTATTTAGTCACTTCAGATTATTATGAGATTGATAAAAATGACAATCAGCTCACCACTTCAAATGGCTATAAGTTATCATTTCTTACTACTCCTTATTGTCATTCTCCTGGAGCATTTGTAAGTTATGCTCCTAAAACAAAAACTCTATTTTCAGGGGATATCTTTGGTGGTCTTGAAGAGTCATGGGAGTTTTATGCTGATGAATCATACTTTACAAAGGCTAAACAGTTTCATCAAGAATACATGCCAAGTAAAGATATCTTTAACTATGCGCTCAATAAGATAGAAAAATTAGATATAGATTTAATTGCACCTCAGCATGGCTCTATTATAAAAAGAAAATATATTAAAGAACTTATCAAAGATATGAAAAATCTTGATTGTGGGTTATATATTGAGGATAAGTATAATATTGAACTTATAGATACGATAAATGAACTCAAAGCAAAAGAAAAAACGATTCAAGAAACAAACAAACATCTTTTTGAACAATCAAAAAGAGCTGAGATGGGAGAGATGATTGGTAATATTGCACATCAATGGAGGCAACCATTAGCAATAATAAATACAATTTTAGCAATTTTAAAAGAGAAAAATAGTTTAGATATGTTAGAAAAAGATGAGATTACCAATAAGATACAAAATATGGAAAAAAGAGTTGAGTATATGTCTGATACTATTGAAGATTTTATGCACTACTATAAACCAAATAAGGATAAATCAATATTCAATGCTTGTGACGCTTTAAATAGAGCACTAGAAGTCACATCTTTTACAAAAGAAAATGCAAAGATAGAGATCAATATCGATGGTGATAAAAACTTAAATTTATATGGTTTCATCAATGAGTTTGTACAAGTAATCGTATCTATACTCTCAAATATATATGATATTGCGAAGTTAAGAGATATGCAAAATCTAAAAATAGATATACTCCTAAAAAGAGATTATGATGAAATTTTGCTTTTTATAAAAGACAATGCTGGTGGCATAGATAAGGATGTTTTACCAAAAATATTCAATCCATACTTTACAACTAAGCATCAATCTATGGGAACAGGATTAGGTCTTCATATCGCAAAGATGATTATAGAAGAAAATATGAATGGTTCTTTAAGTGCCCACAATTCGCAAGATGGTGCTACATTTACAATAAGGATAAAAAGTGAAGACAGATAACCGCATAGAAGATATTTCAATATTAATCGCAGAAGATGAAAGTGAACTTAGAGAATATCTTCAAGAATATTTAGAGCTTTTCTTTTCTAGGGTATATGTAGCCACATGTGGAGAGGAGGGCTATAAGCAATATATCGATAAAAAACCAGATATTATTATCTCAGATATTAATATGCCTAATTTAGATGGTTTGAGTATGGTAAAACATATTAGAGAGCATGATAAAGAAACTGACATAATCATTATGAGTGCTCACTCCGAAAAAGACAAACTTCTTAAAGCGATAGAACTTGGTCTTGTTACATATATGGTTAAGCCTATTAATTCTCAAAAACTAAAAAGTATTGTTTTGGATATTGTAGAAAGATTAAGAGGATCAAAAAAAAGGCTTTATCTGAGCAAGGAGATATACTGGGACAAAATAAATTCAAATCTATATGAAAAGGATAAGCAGATATATCTCAAAGAAAAAGAGTTACTGCTGCTTCAACTTTTGTGTTCAAACACAGAGCATGCTTTTACACCAAAAAAGATATTTGACTATCTATATTCAAAACAGGAGGAAAAAGAGTTCTCAGAATACTCTATAACATCATTTATAAAACGCCTTCGTACTAAACTTCCACAAAACCTCATTCAAAATGAATATGGGCTGGGCTATAAGGTGACATCAAAGAAGTAGTCACAGCCCCTTGTATAAACAAAACTAAAACTTTCACTTCAAGAAATATAAATTTAAACTTGCTACAATACCCTAATAAATTTCAAGGATATACTCAATGCCATTATTAGATTCATTTACGGTTGACCATACTATTATGCCAGCTCCTGCTGTTCGCAAAGCTAAGGGGATGAAATCTCCTAGTGGGGATGATATAACAGTTTTTGACTTGCGTTTTGTAAAGCCAAATCAAGAGATATTATCATCAGAAGGGATTCATACTTTAGAGCATCTGTTTGCAGGTTTTATGCGAGAACACCTAAATTCTAGCACTACTGAAATTATTGATATTTCACCTATGGGATGTCGAACAGGTTTTTACATGTCAGTTCTAGGAACTCCGGATGAGGAGTTAGTAGTAGACGCTTGGGAAGCTTCTATGAAAGATATTTTAAATGTTAAAAATCAAGAAGATATTCCAGAGTTAAACATTTACCAGTGCGGCACTTACAAGATGCACTCTTTAGCAGATGCTCACGATATAGCTCAAGCAGTTTTAAAAAGAGATATAGATATCATGGATAATGATGCACTAACTCTTGACATGTCAAAGGTAGGCTAAAAATGTATATTTTATTGCCGATGGACTCTAGGGAAGAGGAAGCATCTTTAGTAAAGCTTGATGATGTAAAACAGTGGACACAAATTTGCGTAGAAGATGGTCAGGTTAAAGAGACTAATTACGCGGATGAAAAAGATGGATTTGAAAACTTTAGTGAATGTGTTGTAGTTGTAGCTGATAATGAATATGTATGGCCCTTTATGGAGATGAGTATGATGGTTTTAGTTGCACATACTCAAAGAAGTATGGACGACATTGTTGAAGCATATCTCTTCAAAGAACTCCACGATTTAGCATACTGATGATTGATACAACACAGTTTTTACAACTTTTTTCTCCACAACCAGCAAACAGCTATCTCGTTGTTGCTACATGTGAAGATGAGATAACAGGTTCGCTATCTAAACTTCTAGATGGTGTAGATGGAACCTTGAGGGTTATACTTTATAATGATGAAAATTTAGACTTTTCAAAGCCATTTAGAGCATTACCAAGGTCTTATGACATAGTAGTCTTAAAAGATGTTTTGCAAAGTCACAAAAACCAAAATATGATACTAAAAACCTCCTATACAACCTTAGCAAACGCTGCTGATATAGTGATAATGGAAAAAAAAGGTGTTATGGATATGGACGCAGTAAAACAACTTCTAGAAGATTTTGAGTTTAGAGCTATGAATGATATAGATATAGTTGAGGGTTATGATCTTATAATGGCAAAAAAATTGCATATGTGGGGTAATGGGTTGTAGAACTTTTCACATTTGTGTTCTATAAATATATTGTAAAAGATGTAGTTTTACAATATCATCTAATCTATCTCCAAGAGAAACTCTCTTCCTGATAATATTATACCAATCCCCATTAAAAACTAAATATTCAAATAAAAGATAAGCTATTAGCTACAAGGCAAACTATTGCAGGAGCTACTGGTAGCTTCAAGATAGTTTAACGCAGTAGATGATAGCTTATCTTT
>JAYEGN010000046.1:0-19264 GCA_034659115.1 Campylobacterota bacterium | reverse complement strand
TATTTGCGTTTGCTGTAAAATATATTTATAATTTAGTTGAGTTTAAAAAGCAGGTTTTTAGTGAAAATTTAGAGTTTTAATTGCTGCAAGATGCTTATCTCTGCTGGTGCTTTAAGTTTATCTCTTCTTATGTACTATGTCGGTACAAAAGCATTTAGCCTTGATAAAGAGCATCATCATTAAAGTTATACCGACATAACTCTTCAAAACTCTCCTATTTTCGCTATAATTGCGAAAATATTTAAATGGAGAGTTTTATGAAAAAAACTACAACAATCTTACTATTAACCTCTACCTTAATTTTCATAGGCTGTAGTGATACACAAACAGATAAATCACCTACCATAGAAGTGATTAAGGCAACTAAACCGGCAAAAGAGGCTAAAACTAGTTATACACTGGATGAGATTTATAATGCTATGTGTATTCAATGTCACGCGAGTGATGGATCTGGAAATACTGAAAAATTAACTCCTACCATGGTTGGTCAAAGTGAAGCAGACATAAAAAATTCTCTTATCGATATAGAAAAGGATAAAGGCCATATAATTATGGAACATAATAGAGGAGAAATCTTAAAGATGGGTATGGAATATTCTCCACAGGATATGGCAAAATACATGTATAAAAGATTTACTAAATAACTAGGTATTAAGTTACACTATTTATTAATTAATGATATTAATTTAATAATAAATATAACTTTTATTTTATATGAGATAAAATATACAAAATTTCAAGGAGATTCAATGAATAAAATCGTAAAAATCGCATTAGCTGCAATGTTAATGTTAGGCATGAGTTCTGTTACACTTAACGCAGATGCTGCAAAAGGTCAAAAGCTTTACCTTAAAAAACTTAAGAGTGCTTGTAATATGAATGGTGCCAAAATGGCTGCTCAACACTCTCAAGGTGAGTGGGAAGAGATTGGTAGTGGTGACGGTATGGCTGCTGAACTTAAAAAAATGTGTCCATCAGCTAAAGATAAAGCTTTAAAAAGCAAATATCTTAAGCACTATTATGACTTTTTCTATGAGTATGCTAATGACAGTGGAAATGTTCCATCTTGTTAATTAACTCTTGAGCCACTTTTTTAGTGGCTCATATCTTTTCTCTTAAGTTCTAATCTGCAATGCGTATCATCAATGAGTGTCAACGGGTTCGCTCAAAAATAACATTTTTTACTCAACTAAACAACAACTTATATGCATATTCCACTCAGCATCATGGTGCAAAAATCATCCAAGGTCAAGATTGTACCCAACTATTGAGCTACAAAAATGAACATTTGAACTTTGATACAACTGCCTCCTGTTTTTCACCAGATGCAAAATTAATCGCTTTTGCAACTTCCACTCATTTACATATTGCAGACTTAAAAAGTACAAAGATACTTAAAAGTATCTATACTGACCACGAACATCTAAGCATCATATCCTTTGATCCTAGCTCACAATATATAGTTGCAGGAAATAGATATGGCAGAGTTCTTCTATATAGATACAACTCCAATTCGCAACTATCTAGACTCTGTTCATTTCCCTACCAAAGAGTAGATACTAAGATAAAGAAAAACTTTGTTAGCAGTATTACATTTTATAAAAATCTTCTAGCTGTTAGTGGGTATGGTGGTGCAATTTTTATACTTGACATATCTTCTCGATCAAATAAAACTGTGCTACTTCACAGTACATCTCCAAAAAAAGCCCTCTATTTTATAGATGAAAACAATATAATAAGTGGAGATAACAAGGGAAAACTTCAGCTGATATCTATCACGCAAAATAGTGTAATAAGCGATATTTCATTGCCATTTACTAAAACAGCACAAATACTCCCTATACCAAATTCCAAATATCTAATGGTGCATGCAAATACAGATACTTTAGCAATAATAGATTCCAAAGAGTTCAAAATATTACATAGCAATTATCTTAAGTTTGATGATACTATAGAAAATATTGCTATTATGGAAAATAGCACACTCATTGTCTCTTTAGCAAATAAAAAGATAGTTCGAGTAGATATTCCAAACCGCAACACACTAAACTCTCTAATTTTACACAACTCTATTGATGAAGCTTATGCTCTTGTAGCAGAAGAGCCGATGTTAATGGATACGCTAGAATATAAATCACTGGAAAAAATTTATAATAAAACCTATAAAGATGCCGCACTTGCTCTTGTAAATCAAAATATTGCTTTAGCAAACCAGCTAATGGAGATGTACAAGAATGTAAGTCTGAAAAAAGAGTCTGTAGCTCTCTTATACAGATCTTTTGAGCATTACAATCGCTTTAAAACTCTATATCTTGAAAAAAAATACGCTCTTTCTTATGCTATGAGTGAAAAGTACCCTGCCCTAAAACTAACAAAACAATATGAAGGCATGGAGGAAAGGTGGAAAGAGGCCTTTACAAATGCACAAAGACATATAATTCTTAAAAAACCAGATTTTGCGAAAGCCCTTTTTTCTGACTGGATGACCGTTAGTTCCAAAAGACCTATAATAAACCTTATACTAAAACATAATAGTCTATTTATAGATTTTTTAAAAGCTATAGAAGCACAAGATTTCAAAAGAGTTAATGAGATAGCACTTGAAAATTCTCTTTTTACTCAGATGCCAATCTATGATACACTAAATAGCGATATATCTAGATCTGTCAACAGAATCCAAACTAACATAAAAATAAACAGGATTGATTTAGCTAAAAAGAGTTTACAAAAAATAAAAGGAACTGTTGGCTTTTCTCAAAAAGTAGAAGAACTCTATAGTATGTGCGATGATATGACAGAGCTTCAAGCCCTATATCAAAAAAATAATTTTTATGCATGCTACGAACTTCTAGATGCACACACCCATCTCTACTACAGTGAACTTGGGGAATTACTTCAGAAACATTGGTCTAAGCTAATAGATGATTGTGAAGGATATGCTTCAAAAGGAAATATTCAAGGTGTAAAAGCTACTTTAGGAGAGCTTATAACACTAAATAGTAGAAAAGATAGAATTGGTGATCTACTAAGAGTTAGCTTTCAAGTACAAACTAAATATTTTCTATCTAAAAAGAGATTCCGCAGTGCTCAAAGTGTTATATATGCATATATAGATATATTTAGTAAAGATAGTGAGATAAGCTCATTAATGAAAAAATATGAAGCTCTTTCGAAAAAAAAGTTAGCTATTACTCAAGGAGAAGATAGGTCTAGAGATAGTTGGCTTTACTCTAGCATTATAACTGATTAGTCATAAGTCCCATCAACTCCTTAATGCTATCTTCATAGGGCACTTGAACACTATCAGGCTGTGATAAAAATTTTTCCATAGGCTCTTTTTTATTCATCGCTTCATCGAGCTCTGCATCTGTGCCTTTAACATAAGCACCTATTCGTATAAGCATCTCATTCTCTTTGAGCAAAGTATAAAATCTTCTAAATCTTATAGCCGCCTCAAAATGTTCTTTTGTAATAATATCATTCATAACTCTAGATGCTGAGTTTAGTATGTGAATAGGGGGATAGATACCAAAATCTGTAAGCTCACGAGAGAGAACAATATGTCCATCTAAAATTGAACGAGATTGATCTGCGATAGGATCACTCATATCATCACCCTCAATAAGAACCGTAAAAAAAGCAGTAATAGAGCCTTTGCCCTCCTCTTTTCCTGCACGCTCCATAAGCTGAGGAAGAAGAGTTAATGAAGAGGGTGGATAACCTTTTGAAGTTGGTGGCTCACCAAGGGCTAATCCAATCTCTCTTTGAGCCATAGCAAATCTAGTAACAGAGTCCATTATAAAAAGAACATCTAATCCCTGATCTTTAAAAAACTCTGCTACGCTCATAGCAGCAAAGGCACCATACTTTCTCATAAGTGGTGAATCATCTGATGTTGCTACCACAATTACAGTATTTTCTAAGTCACCACCTAAATTTTTCTCTATAAATTCTGGCACCTCCCTACCCCTCTCACCAATCAGCGCTACAACCTTTATGGGGGCCGTTGAACCTTTAACTATCATACCCATAAGAGTTGATTTACCAACACCACTTCCAGCAAAGATACCAAGTTTTTGACCCTTGCCACATGTCAAAAGAGCATCAATACTTTTAACTCCAACACTAAAAACCTCATCTATCATGCCCCTCTTCATAGCAGCAATTGGAGCTTTAATAATTGGTGAAAATTGCGAATTGTTGATAACCCCTTTATCATCAATGGGTCTCATAAAAGGATCGACTACTCGCCCAAGAAGGGATCGACCAACAGGGATATTCATACCTGTTTGATCTAAAAAAACTCTATCGCCAGAGCAAAATCCTTCCACAAAACTAAAGGGTGTTATATAAAAAGTAGCGTCATCTATCTCGGTAACCATCCCAACAGTTTCATGCTCTATGGTATTTGAGATAATTTTGACCATATCACCAATGCTAACCTTCAAGCCTCTTGCCGTTATGATAGTAGCATTGATTTTTACCACTTCACCAAAAGATACTGAAAAATTCTTTGAAGAGAGCTTATCTTTTAATGATTTTAGCGGCATTAGTATCTAGTGCCAGTAGGTGAATTGATAAGTGAGAAAAACTCTGCTCTTGTCTTTTCATCTTTTTTAAACAATCCGCGAAGTGCTGAAGATGTTGTAGTTGAGTTTATCTTCTCCACTCCTCTCATCTCCATACACATGTGACGAGCTTGTATCACTACTGCTACGCCTTTAGGGTCAATAGTTTGCATAATGGCATCTGCAATCTGTTCTGTCAGCTGTTCTTGTATCTGCATACGGCGAGCAAAAACATTTACAACTCGTGGGATTTTTGATAATCCTACTACCTTACCATCTGGAATATAAGCCACATGCACACGACCAATAATAGGCAATAGATGATGCTCACATGTAGAGTAAAACTCTATATCTTTTATGAGAACCATCTCATCATTTGAACTTGTAAAAAGTGCTTTTTCGAGTATTGCTTTTGGATCTTCTTTATATCCACCATATATAAACTCAAAAGCCTTTCTAACTCTCTTTGGAGTTTCAATGAGCCCTTCTCGTAAAGGGTCTTCATCAACATGAAGCATCATTGTTTTTACTGCGTTTTCAAACTCTTCATTTTTTTCTTGTGACAAGTTTATGCCTTTGTATTTATTCTAAGCAAAGGATAGCATATATAGGCATTTAAAAAACTAAAAGCGATGAAATTATGCTCTAGTTTTCTGATTTAGTATTGAGTGGTCTCCTGCTTATCTAACTCTTTAATAACGAAAAATAGTGGCATTTTATCCCTTGAAATATGGTGAAATCTCTTCTATCCACTTTAAAACTCTTTCATTCGTCATCTCTTCTTGGTTGTCTTCATCCAAGGCTAGACCTACGAACATATTATCTATAACAGCTGTAGATTCATCATGGTCATATCCATCTGTACTCCACGAACCAACGACTGCAGCTCCATTATTTACTACTTCTTGATAGATAGTACCCATAGCATCAAGATAATAATCACAATACTCCTCTTGATCTCCTAAGCCAAACAGTGCCACAGTTTTATTTGAAAAGTCTGTGTTAGCTATGTTAGGAAAGAACTCTTCCCAATCATCCTGAAGTTCGCCCTCACCCCAAGTGGAGGCACCTATAATGATATGCTCATACTGCTCCATAGCATCATCTGTACAATCTGCTACATTGTGAAGTTTTACTTCAAACTCGCTCATATTTACCTCTATTGTTTTCGCCACATCTTCTGTGTTGCCTGTTGAGCTAGCGTAAAAAAGTCCTATTTTTGACATTGTTTTTTCCTTGTCTGTTACAAAATGTAAATGAATAGGGAACCATCTTTAGCTGTGATGATTCTCCTAC
Source organism: Campylobacterota bacterium (assembly GCA_034659115.1). GTDB lineage: Bacteria > Campylobacterota > Campylobacteria > Campylobacterales > Sulfurimonadaceae > Sulfurimonas. The sequence goes on along the minus strand of JAYEGN010000046.1, from coordinate 13,400 downwards.
AACTGTTATATGTTTTTTAAAGCCATCTGTTTTAGGATAAACTAAATAGCATTGATTAATCTCCTCATTTTTTAGTTGCACAAAACCATCGCCTATATCACTATCTCTTGTTTGTAGATTATTTGGATATACATGCTTCCATCTTGGGTGCAGCCTTGTTTTTACTCCATCTTGTGTGATGTGAATATATGGAAAATCCAAGCTCACCTTTTTGTTTTTCTCTTTTTTTATACGGTTGTATATAGTTCTTGTAAAAACTTCATCCAAATCAAGCATCATCTCAATATCTTTACCATTAAATATAAGCCCAATAAGGTCTGTTGCTGGATGAGAGTAGCCAAAAAGCATTCTAAATTCTGGATTGAAATATATACTACTTGTCATATATCTCATCTTTGCATTTTTACTTTGCTTGAAGTACTGGTTAAAAAGCAGAGACTCTTCTATATATATCTTAAATACTTTCTGTACTTTTTCTGGTTTAAATCTATAATATGGAAAAAACGACAAGATTTTATCTTCAAATATTCCAAGTAAATCTTTTTTAAACAGATGTGGATTTCTTAAATTAAACTTAGACTTAGTAGATAGATACTGGTTGATCATAGTGCAAAACATTCTTCTTTGACATCTAATTTCATTAACTTTGTATGTTTTTGGCAGTATCTCTTTTGTAGTTTCTTTAAACTTTGCAAAACCTATCTTTCTCATCTTCTTCTCTCTTGTTTATTTTATAAACTTCTTTTAAAACTGATTTAGTTCTAAAAGAAACTTACTCTCTAAAAAGATTAGCCCCCTCTCAGGAGATGAAGAGGGGCATATCTTACTTTGAAAATTAAAATTAGTCACTTATATAGACCAGAAGAATCTATATTGGTTTTATTCATTTTGCCTATATACTGATGTAAAAACAACCTTCATTTAAGCATACAGGTCTTCGATTCAATGCTTCAAAGGCATCTTCATTTGAATCTTTTAAATTTTTATCTCTTCATCTTGCTCCTCTTTTTTGTTATTTGTCTCAAACTCAACAAGCTCCGCCACCAAATCGTTTTATGCTGTCTTTATTTTCTAGCTCAAACATTAGTTCCTCCTTGTAAAAATTTTGTAAACTCATTTTGAACACTTCCTAGTCCTCTGCGAGTACAGATATATGGAATATCCAGCTTTTTAGCAGACTTTTTAAAGTAGCTCATTGAGTTGTGTTTTAAAAAATCAACTAACATTATCACAACATCAGTATTTTGAGGTATAGACTTATGAGAAGTAGAGTTTCTTCTTGAATCCCAATGCGTTGTATTATCTACACCTAGTGATGCTAGTAATTCTGTAATCTTATTAACCTTGTCGCCACCTATAAGTAAAACTGACATTTGAAATCCTTTAATTGATAATCGTTATTAAAATAGTACACTAAGAAAGCTTAATTTATTATTATATTGATAATCATTATTATTAAGATATTAATATATGTATAGTCTGTGTGTAGGGTTTGAGTTAAAATTGTGGCTATTGTTTATACATGTAGGGTGTAGATTGTATCGCAGATGATATGAAATTTTTTATTATTGTTTCTACATATAGAGCGCATACTCTCTATATGTAGAACGCTTAATAGCTATGTAACTATAGTGTTACCTATCTCTCTATCTATCATAAACAGACCTCTGCCCTCTAAGCCTATCATCTCTATCTTGTCTAAGATACCTTTAAATAGCTTCTCCTCTTCGTGTTGTTCTGCAACATACCACTGCAAGAAGTTAAAAGTAGAGTAGTCTTTTTCGCTAAGAGCGATATCTACAAGCTCATTTATTTGTGCCGTTATCATTCTCTCATGTGCATAAGTCTGAGTAAATATATCTTTAATATTTTCAAACTCTATCTCTGGTTTTTCTATAGCTTCAACAATAGCTAAAGCACCAGTATCTTGGATATACTCAAATAGTTTTTGCATATGCTCCATCTCTTCTGTTGCATGTGCTTTTAAAAACTTTGCACAACCACTTAAACCTTTATACTCGCACCATGCACTCATCTGTAGATACAGGTTTGATGAGAAAAACTCCAGTGTAACTTGTGTATTTAATCTTTTTAGTAAATTTTCGCTTAACATTTTTTCCCTTTTTTGTTAATTATCCATTTTTTTATACATAAAGTATAAGCCATTTGCCTTAGAGCTGTTTTTCAATATCTGCAATATTTTGTAAAACATTTTTCTTCCCCTTTATAATTTTAAAAGCTTACTCTAGCACCTGCAAAATAGTATCTTCCGACACTTGAGCCTAGTACATCTTCCACTTTTTCATCTGCTATGTTATTTACACCTCCATATAGTTCAAAATTTTTACTTATCTCATATCCAAGAGTCAGATCAACTATGCTAAATGCTTCTGTTTTAGCATTTGGGTCTTTTTTTTCTGTTGGAGCTCCTCTAGAAGTCACTTTTGTATAGTGTTGCTGTCCTGTATATTTACCTATGAGTTCAAAAGTCAAATCAGATGTAGGTTGATAATCAAAACCAAGCATAAAAGTTCTCTCAGGGTGAAATTCTAAATCTTTTTTTGTTTTTTCATTTTCTGTTCTAAGTTCTGTGTAGAAAAATCTACTTCCTAAATTTTCCATAAATCTATAGTTGAGAGAAAGCTCCATACCGTAGGTCTTAGCATCTGCTATATTTTCAAAGGTATATGCTGACTTTCCTTGGAATGTCCCCATCGTTTGGGCTATCATATTGTCTATCTGGTTGTAAAAACCAACTATGTCATATCTAAATTTTTGAGCATTTCCACCTAAACCAAGCTCAAAAGCATTTGTAGATTCTGGTTTTAAGTCATAGCCCATAACATCAGCACCGATTTGTAGTCCATTTGGTGTTTGCTTATGGATATACATCTCTCTTATATCTGGTGTTCTAAAGCCTTGTCCAAAGTTCGCTCTTAGTTTTGCAAGTTTTGTAAACTCATATACACCACCCACACGAAATGTCGGTCTGTTTTCGGCATTGCTTATATCTTCATATCTTGCACCAAAGATAGTGTTAAACTCCTCGCTAACCTCTAACTCATCTTGTATATAGATAGATTTATACTTAACTTTTTTTTCTGTCATCTGTGAGCCTTGAGTAAATACAGAAGATCTTCTCTCCTCATCTCTATACTCAACACCACCCGTTATAAGGTTACTCTCTCCTGCTAGGTAAGTAGCCATAAGTTCACCGACCGTTATATCTACATCAGCATTCATACCGTTTTTAGCAGATTGCTCTTCACTTGCATAACCCATATCTAGGAATTCTTTAGCAGTTGTTGTGTTTCTTTTCTCATAAGAACTGTTATATACACGAGCTTTTATCTCTAGCTCATCTGTTGGAGCATAGCTCATATCTACACTTAGGTCTAGGCGATGGTTTTCATCTTTTGAGTTTACTGGTATATTGTAAGCTGGGATTGGTTTGTTTCTCATAGCAGGAGGGATACCTGCATTTGGTGTTTTATACCCCGTTGGATGAAAATAACCGATATATACACCCTCTCTCTCTTCATTGAAATAGTTCACATCCATACCCATTACAAAATCTGATGTGAAATCATAAGATATTCTACCACCAAGAGTATATATCTCACTCTCCTCCCTGTATGTTACATCAGTAGCATAATAATCTTTCATAGTCATGGGGTTTATAAATGGATGCCCACTTGATGGCTTTGCTTTAGTAGATTGACCAGCAACTGGTTTAGCCAGATAAACATCGGCAATCTCATTTTGAGTATATGGAGTAGTTGTAGTATATCCTGCATAAGCACTATAACCAAAACCACTATTTTTACCTTGGATACTCAAATCTAAGTGAGTGTTTTGAGCCTCGCCATGTTCATTTGCTCCATATCTAGCATTTGCATCTATTTTTAGCTCATCAGTTGCTTTTTTTGTGATGATATTTATAACACCACCAACTGCATCAGCACCATATAGAGAGGAGTTTGGACCCTTAACTATCTCCACTCTTTGTATGATTGAAGCTGGAATACGGTCTAAATCATAAGGATTCGCAACCTCTCCTGCAACTCTTCTACCATCTAGTAAAAATAGAGTTCCATTTGCACTCATACCACGGATAGATACAGATGACTTACTTGTAGCACTTGCACTTGGAAATGTTCCATACTGAATATCTATTCCAGGAGTTTTGCTGATAATATCTTTTAAACTCTCAGCCCCCATTCGCTCTATCTGCTCTTGTGTTATAACTTCAACAGAAGCTGCCACTCCATCTATACTTTTAGCTGTTTTTGTTGCTATACTTACAACTTCAAGTTCTTTCATTTCTTGGGCATAAACTGCACTGCTTAGTAGCAATGCTAATGATATGCTTATTGTCTTTTTTTTCATTTCTTCCCTTTATTAGTAATTAGTATGATAATCAATATCACTACATAGATATACTTTTATATTTAGAATTATTTTCTACATGTAAAGCATCTCCACAAACTCTACATGTAGATATGTAGAGTTTATGCAACTGCTATCTACTTTCTTCAGCCACTAAAGAGAAAGAGTTAAGTTGATTTTGCTGTAAGTTATCAAAAAGTTTCATTACTCTTTGATACTCTACTTTTTTATCTATCCTTATCAAAATTTTCATATCTTTTTTATAGCCTTTAAACAGCTCATCTGCACTCTCAAAACTATACTTCTTGCCATCTATGGCTAAATCATCTTTGTTAAGTTCTATGCTTACGCTTTTATCATTGCTAACAACAGATGATGATTGTAAGTCAGGCAGACTCAAAGCAAGAATGACATCATCTTTTTTAAAAACACTCGTAACCATAAAAAATATAAGCAAGATAAAGACTATATCTATAACAGGAGTCAAATCTGGTGCTATCATCTCCCTTTTTTTACGCATCATCACTCTTTATATAAAGGTACAACTCTTGAGTGTAGGCAAGTTCTAGTTTATCCATCATAGAAACTAAATAGTTATAGCCAACATAGTGAGGAATAGCCACAATAAGCCCAGCGATAGTCGTTATCATCGCCATAGATATACCATCTGCAAAGTAGCTAGGGTCACCTAAACCATTTTGTGAGATGCCTTGAAATGCACTATATATCCCTATAACAGTCCCAAGTAATCCCAATAAAGGTGAGATAGTCGCTATGATTTTAATAGTATCTAAACCCCTCTCAAGCGAGTGCATAATATCGTGAACCAAAAGTTCAACCATCGCTATATCACTGTTGCGAGGAAGCTCATCTATATAACTCTTACATGTAAAGGTTTTTCTATAGTTTTCATAGATAATTACAAGCAATTTCCAAATCATAAGAGTAACTCCTAGTGCAAACATCACTAACAAAACGCTTACTATTATGCCACCTTGGTCTATATATAACTGTATATTCATTCTATCTCCTAGAGTATCTTATGGGTATGTTTAGATTTAAAGATGCCATACTTACTGCATCTGGTATAGGCTTATATCTTCGGATGGACTTAACAACTTTTAGAGCTGCTTTATCGAGTATGGAGTGAGAACAGTTTTTATGCAAAAACACATCTTTTATCTCTCCATCTTTACATAGAGTAAAACTAACCTCTACAACTCCCTCTAACTTTCTTCTTTTTGCCATTTTGGGATAATGCTTTTGTTCCTCTAGTTTTGCATAAAGTCCTGAAATAAATAAAGCTTTCATATCTGCATCAAAGAGAGGTTTTTGCTCTGCAGGAATGGTTTTAACTGGTGTTGCTTTTATTATTTTAGGAGTAACTGGTTCTATGATTGCTTGAGCTATCGGTTTAGTAACTACAGCTTCAACTGGCTCTATCTTTTTGATAACTTTTTCTTTGACAACTTTTTTCTTAACTATTTTCTTGTTTATCGGCTTAGGTTTCACTACCTCTTTTTTTTGTACTGGTGCAGGAGTTATCACAATAGACACAACTTTTTCTTCTATCTGCTTCGGATAGCTTTTCATCGGTGTTATTGTTATATACTTAGAGCTTTTTATAACACTATATAAAGCAAGAGCAACGATTAATAAGCTTAAAAATAACAGATAATTATGTTTTAAATATCTGTTTTGGTTTCTATTTAATAAATACATGTCGAAATGATAATTTAACTAAACTTAGTTCTTTATTAAATTGATAATTATTATTATAATCATAGTTTAATGATAAATCTGTTAAAATTCCTCTTGATATATATCAATGATAATTAATATCATTATTGATACAATGTTAATAATTAAATAATAATTTAGGAAAAAAGATGAAAAATATAATGACAATCCTTCTCTTAGCATTCTTACATGTAGGGGCTAGTGATTTTAAAAAAGTAGATAAGTTGGTACTTGGTGGTCCTATGGCTTCGGTTTCACATCCACTTTTACATATGATAGAAACAGGTGCTTTAGCAGATGTGGCAAAAAATGTTGAGTTTGTTATGTGGAAAAATCCTGATGAACTTCGTGCTTTAACACTTAGGGGCAAAACAGATTTTATCGCCATTCCTACAAATGTAGGGGCAAATCTTTATAACAAAGGTGTAGATATAAAACTTCTAAATGTTTCAGTTTGGGGGATTTTGGGAATGATGACTAGGGATAAAGATAAAAAAACTCTAGCAGACTTTAAAGGTTGCACGATAGCTATGCCTTTTCGTGCCGATATGCCTGACATAGTTTTTGAAGAGATTGTAAAAAAACAGGGATTAGACCCTAAAAAAGATTTTAATCTTCAGTATGTAAGCTCTCCCATAGATGCTATGCAGATGTTGATTTTAAGAAGAGTTGATCATGCACTTTTAGCAGAACCTGCTATATCTATGGCACTTAGAAAAACTGGCTCATTTCCACTCAAGCTAATAGCCCCCGACCTTTATAGGAGTTCAGACCTTCAAAAAGAGTGGGGCAAGGTGTTTAAGATAGAGGGTAAAATGGCACAAGCTGGAATGTCCATCATAGGCAAACAAGACCCACTCGTAGTTTCAAGATTTAATGAAGAGTATGCTAAATCTTTAAAATGGTACAAACAAAACCCAAAAGAAGCAGGGATACTAACTGCTAAATATATAAAAATGCTAGATGCTGACGCTGTAACAGATAGTATAGAGTTTGTTCAGCTAGATGTAATTGAGGCTAAAGACGCAAGAAAGGATTTAGAGTTCTTTCTTAATATCTTAAAAGAAAACAATCCAAAAAGCATAGGTGGAAAGTTACCAGATGATGGGTTTTACTACTAAGATGATAGTCGATTTTTTGGGTGCTATTGCACTAATGGCTATAACACTATTTGTATCATATGAAAGTATGATACTAGTTTATTGATAGGAATAACTATATGAAATTTATGTTTAAAATATTAAAAGATTTTCCAGCTTATCTTTGGAGTGGGTGGGGTGCTATAGCTTCCATACTTCTTTTTGTAGCCTTTTGGGATGTTGGCAATCAAGTTTATGGAGATTTAGTTTTACCATCTCCACTTGAAACATTTAAAACACTCGCAATAATGCTACAAGATGAGAGTGTTTGGGCTGAGATAGACATAACTCTATATCGTGCTGGTGTTGGGTTTGGTTTATCTCTTGTCATCGGTACAGTTCTTGGACTTATCGCTGGGTTCTTCGCAACTGCATCTATGATGAGTCGCCCTATCGTTACCATACTTGTTGGTATGCCTCCTATCGCTTGGATAGTTTTAGCGATGATATGGTTTGGAATGGGAAGTGAGACTGTTATATTTACAGTTATTGTTGCATCTTTTCCTATCATCTTTGTTGGTGCATTACAGGGTACTCGAACTCTTGATGATGGACTAAAAGAGATGGCAGATAGCTTCAATCTTCCATGGCACATGAAGTTTATGGATGTTTATTTTCCTCATATATTTTCCTATGTATTTCCTGCTTGGGTAAGTGGACTTGGGATGAGCTGGAAGATAGTTATCATGGCTGAACTCTTAGCTACAAGTGATGGACTTGGTGCATTGTTGGCGATTTCAAGAAGTCAGCTTGATACTCCAACAGCACTTGCAATTGTTACTATTATGATAGCTTCACTTATGTTTATAGAGTATATTATCTTAGAGCCTATTAAAAGAGAGGTTGAGTTATGGAGAGATTAGAAGTTAAAAAATTAAACCATCATTTTGGTTTTACAGAGATTTTAAAAGATATAAATTTTACACTTAACAAGGGACAAATCCTCTCAATAGTTGGTCCTAGTGGTGGCGGTAAAACGACACTACTACATCTTTGTGCCAATCTACTAGATGTTCAAGAGGGAAGTGTTGAAAATAGTTTTGAGAGTAGCTCTTTTGCTTTTCAAGAGGGTAGACTACTTCCTTGGAAAACCGTTATAGACAATATCTCTTTGGGATTATTGGCTAAGGGAGAGTCTAGTTCACTAGCAAAAGAAAAAGCCAAAGAGATAGCTCTTAGATTTGGACTCCAAGAGGATGACTTTGAAAAATTTCCAAAAGATTTGAGTGGAGGGATGAAGCAAAGAGTTAGTTTTGCTAGAGCTTTAGTAGTTGAACCATCTCTACTTTTTCTTGATGAGCCATTTTCAGCCCTTGATATTGGACTAAAAAAAGAGCTTCAAGGATTTCTTATAGAGTTGATAGCTAAAAAAGATATAACTATCTTGTTTATCACTCATGACCTGATGGAAGCTATAAGACTTAGTGATGAGATACTGCTACTAAAAGCTGAACCATCAGGGCATATAGTGAAGAAGTTTAGTTACGATAAACCTCAAAATGAGAGAGATAACAAGTTTGTATATGGCGAGAGTGCAAAAATATTGCAAGATGAAGAGATAATAGAAACATTTGAACTGGAGATAAAGTAATGAGCGATAAAATAGGGGAACAACAGCTACATGCTACAAACCATTACATGTATTACCCAGATGAAAAAGATGTTCCAGCATACTTAGCTTATGGATTTAGACCTATCTTTTTACTTCTAGCACCCTACATGATAATAAGTATGGCTTTATGGGGCTTGGTTTGGGGTGGTATGATAAATATCCCTTTTATGGATGACACCTTAACTTGGCATGTGTATGAGATGCTTTTTGGCATACTTACAGCAGGAGTTTTAGCCTTTTTAACTACTGGACTTCCTGAGCTTTTCCCTGGTATGGTGCCGTTTATCGGTAAAAGATTAAAGTTGATTATCTATCTATGGATAGCTGGAAGAGTAAGTTTTTGGCTTATTGATGTAACTGGTGTATATTTGACAGCTATCTTAAACTTAGCGATGCTTGGCTGGTTAATCTGGTTTGCAAAAGATGTTGTTTTAGATAAGCTTCAAAGACATGCCTCACTAGGATATACACTTCTTGCTATATTTGGCTTAGAGGTTTGGTTTTTTAGCTCTGAGCTTGGGTTTGTGCAAACTGATTCTATGAGTATATTAAAAGTTGCTCTTGGGGCTATAGTTGTTCTTATACTACTTGCGATGAGAAGAGTAAACATGGAAGCTATTAACGAGCTTATGGAAGATAGGGGCATAGATGATGTTTATGTGGCAAGACCACCTCTAACTAATCTAGCTATTTTTACAGTTACACTATACACTGTAGTAGAGTTTTTTTACCCTCATAACTCAGCTTTAGGTTGGATAGGTTTAGCAGCAGGTGCAGCTATCTTAGCTATCATTAGTGACTATAACTTAAAAGATAAATTTATACTAAACCAACCATATGTAATCTACTTGGCATCTATCTTTGTTATGCTTAGTTTGGGTTATGGATTTATGGGATTTGACATATTAGATGATAGCATCTATGGCATAAACAACTTTAGACACTTCATAACTGCTGGTGGATTAGGGTTGGCCTACTTAATGATTATGATAATCATAGGCTGGATACACACAGGAAGACACCTAACATCAAATATCTACACTCACTTGATGGTTATTTTGATGATAGTAGCAACTCTTATGAGAAGTTTGATACCATTTTTTGAGGAGTATTCACAAGAGCTATACTTATACTCAGCTATACTTTGGAGTGTGCCATTTATCTTATATATAAAAGTGTTTTATAGATTTTTACTTGCTCCAAGAGCAGATGGGATTAAAGGGTAGGCGACATGTAGAGATAAGCTCTCTACATGTAAGATATATTAACTTCCTAAGAAACTAAGACATGCGGAACTATAAGAGGGTATTTTTTCATCTTTCTAAAGATATGTTTTCTGACTATCTGTCTTAAATCGTTTTCTAATGCTCGAGAGTTTTCCATCTGTCCCTCTTTTACATGTAGAAGGAAGTTTTCTAGTACATCTTCCATCTCTTTAGCAAACGCTTTGTCTTGTTTATCAGGAACTATACCAAATGTTGTAACCTTTGGTTTTTCAGTCATTCTGCCATGTTGCTTATCAACTTGTGCTACCAGCATAACAACACCATCAGATGCTAGTTTTTGTCTGTCAAGAACTATATCATCATCTATTTGATGATTGTTTTGGTTGTCTATGTAAGTTTTACCAGTTTTAACTGTTTTAACTTTTCTCATATATTTTGGAGCGACTTCTATCTGATCACCATCATTCATAATCATGATATTTCTCTCAGGAACACCACACATCATACCTGTTTCTTTATGAGCCATAACATGGTTATACTCACCATGAACTGGTAAAAAGAACTTAGGATTTGTAAGGCGAAGCATAAGTTTTTGCTCTGCTATAGAAGCATGACCAGATACATGTATGTTTTTATCTCTTGCTATCTTAGCCCCTGCTCGCTGAAGATGATTTAACATTCCAGAGATACTTCCTTCATTTCCAGGAATAGCACGAGATGAAAGAACTATGGTATCAGTTGGCTTAATCTTAACATGTCTATGCTCACCTATACTCATTCTAAATAGTGCTGAACTTGGCTCTCCTTGAGAACCTGTTGTAACTATAAGAACCTCTTTATCATTCATATGAGAAACTTGGTCAGCATCTATGAAAGCACTCTTAGGTAGTTTTACATAGTCGTACTGCATAGCAATCTCTATATTTCTCTCCATTGAGCGACCGATAACACAGATCTTTCTTCCATGTTTGATACCATACTGAATAGCTTGAAAAACTCTATGAATGTTTGAACTAAAAGTTGAAAAAAGTATGCGACCCTCAGCCTTAGAAAAAACTCTGTCTATCGCAGGAGCAACACTTAGTTCTGATGGAGTTGGTAGTTCATTGTAAGAGTTTGTAGAGTCACTTAAAAGACACAAAACTCCTTTATTTCCATAGTAAGCTAGTCTATGTAGGTCAGCTGTATATCCATCAACAGGAGTGTGGTCTATTTTAAAATCTCCAGTATGTATAATAGTTCCAGCATCAGTAGTGATAGCTAGAGATGAACTATCTAAAATAGAGTGAGTCATATGCATCCACTCAATTTTAAAATCATTTCCTATCTCATAAATCTCTCTTTTAATAACTGGATTAAAATACTTTCTATGTTCCTTAATATGATGCTCATCAAACTTATTTCCAATCATAGCTAGAGGAAGCGGAGTAGCATATATAGGAAACTGCATCTCTTTATAAAGATATGGCATCGCACCAATATGGTCTTCGTGAGCGTGAGTTATGATAACTGCTTTAATTTTATCTTTTATCTGTCTAAGGTAAGAAAAATCTGGTACTAAAATATCAACACCGTGCATATCTTCATCTGGAAAACTCATACCAATATCTACAAGTATAGCTTCTTTTTCTGTTTCAAAAACAGTGATGTTTCCACCAATCTCACCAAGTCCACCAAGTGGGGTGATGCGAATCTTATCTTTTGAGTTGAGGTCAAGTTTAAAGTGCGGATTTAATCTTTGCTTATGAGCTTCTTGATTTTTAGCTACAAATGATTTTAAATTTTCATCTACTGGAGTAGGTTGTCTTCTATAACGATTACGATTTTTACTTCTGTTTGGGTTATTACCTGTTGGTTTACCACTTGCATTTGGCTTACGATTGTTGTTATTTGGTCTTCTGTTTTGATTATTATTTGGTTTACGGTCAGTTTGTGGCTTACTCTCTTGAGTAGCCCCTTTTGTTTCTTCTGCCATCCAAACTCCTTTTTACATTATATTTTTTTATAGAGTTGGTGATAGTCCTTAGTGCTTACCTGATGAGGTCGGATAGTGTGGATGAGCGAGAGTTCATCAAAAATTACTAAAAGCTCTTGTTTTTCATACTTTGCCGATAGATTTTTCATAAGAGTTTTTCTGGGTTGCTTAAATGCAACTCTAAGCAAGTCCTCAAAATCCTCATCTTTTCTATCAAGCCTTTTTTGTATGAGAAATACAGCTGAGTCTATTTTTGGCGGTGGTTCAAAAGCTGTTGGTGGAACCTGCACGACTATGTGTGCGTCTCCTACACTTTGAGTTATAACACTCAAAGAGCCAAATACTTTTTCACCATTGTCTGCACAAAACTTCTCAGCTACTTCTAGCTGTACCATTACAAGTATATTTTTACACATCGGATCTGCGAGTGCTTTCAATATGATATTTGTAGCTATATAGTATGGTAGGTTAGCTACCAAATCATAAGGCTCATCTATCAGGCTACTCTGCCAAGCGTTCAGAACATCACCACAATTTATATGCAGTCGCTTGGTATCAATCTCTTTTTTAAATGTTTTTTGCAATAGTTCACACAAATCGGTATCAACCTCAAAAGCTTCTACGCTTTTGACATCTACTAAATATTTAGTTAAATCACCTAAGCCAGGTCCAATCTCAACAAGTTTATTCTCATTCTTGGGCATCGCTTCGACGATCTTTCGTAATACTATCTCATCTTTTAAAAAATTTTGTCCAAATTTCTTCTTAGCAATAACGCTATTTTTATTCATAAACGAAAGTATATAGCAATTTTGCTTATAGTAAGTTAATATTTTAAAGAAATTTTAATATTTGTAAATTGTATCACATAGTTGTTTGTAGGAGTATTAAAACTGAGGTGGACTACTTTGCCACTCATACACTTTTGCATTTTTAGTGGTTTCATCTAGTGGTTTCATTTTATGCCTCCTTTTATAAACTCTAAAAGTTCACTATCACAGTTTCCTATGCTTTGGTATGAATTTATAGTGCCTATGGCTTTACTTAAAGTATGTTGTTTGTGATTAATAGCTTTACCCTTTGACATATTAATAAAACTTAATATTTTTTTCATACTTTTACCTTAGTATATTTTAAGTTATTATAGCATATTTGAAATTTTCGACAGATGTTTCACATGAAACATTAGGTAAAAATCATCATATTTTATCATAAGGCAAAAGTTGTATAATTGCATTATATTAAAGTAAGGCTCTACAATAGAATGAATTATTTTGCTAAAAGAATTATCCCTTGTCTTGATGTTAAAGATGGGCGTG
>JAYEGN010000045.1:0-19364 GCA_034659115.1 Campylobacterota bacterium | reverse complement strand
AAACTCGGCTTACGCTGTACCTAATCTTATCCAATAGCCTATTTTAGGGTGCAAAAAACTTAGAAGCAAAGACAAAGCCAGTATTGGCAAATTTAAATTAAAAGAAGGAAAACTAATGCCATTTTGGAATAATTGTGGGAAAGAATATTTAACGAAAGAATGCATAAACGGTTAAGCATAAATAATTCTTATTTGAAATCCTAATCCCACGCCTGCACCACTTACCAAAAAAATGGCAAAAAAAAGGCTAAGACCGTAGCCCTAACCTTAATCTTTCAGGATTTAACTTGCATTTCAAAAAGAAGTATATCATAAACTATTTATAAGCACTTTCGCGAGTTGTTACATGTACAACAAGTATGACAAACCTATCTTCATATTTTTTATATATTACTCTAAATGAGCGAAGTTTTAAGCGATAAAGTTCCTCTTTTTGTCCTTTGAGTTTTTTGATTTTACCAGTATACATAAGAGCTATTTCATATTCAGAAGAAAAACTTTCTATAAAATCTTCTAAAGAATCAATGATGAAAGCTTGAGAGTGTTTATCTGCTTTTTTTAATTCTTTTTTTGAAGATACAGAAAACTCTAATCTAAACAAACTATAGACCTAGTTCTTTTTTCATTTCATCTAAAGTTAAAGTAGGTTCATTAGACTCAAGTCTTTTTTCTGCTTCTTTTAAATCTATATAATCAAAATACATATCAAGAGCAGAAGCTATAATATGACTTTTCTTTTCATTTAGCTCTTCAGCATAGCGAGTTATATCATTATTTAAAGATGTTGGTAGAGTTATGTTTAGTCTTGTAGTACTCATAGTGTCACTTCCTTTTATATGTGTATAATTATACACACTATTATAAACAAAGTCAATATTTCTAAAAATATGTCACAATTCACAAAGAGTAGGGCAGTTAAAAAGTGTAACTGATTTATAATAGCAAAAGTACTTTATCATAGTAAAGTTGTTACATAAATGCCTTAAACACCGTGTTTTAGGTGTTTGACAAACTCGGCTTACGCTGTACCTAAACTCTCCGAATTATAAAAGTTTTAGCTGCATGTGCAGGTTAAGAATTAAGCAGTTATATTTATATTGTTTCCTACACCGGTTTTTTGAGCATTCATCTCTTTGGATTGTTGCTCAATCCCCTCTAGAACTTTCAAAACCTGCTGTTCCTGCACTTCTAAAGCTTTTTTCATTGGATCTTTTGTGTTCTCAACTGGCGTTTTTGTTGATGATGAAACTTCCATGAATTATCCTTTATTGTAATCTATTATAAATATTGTAATATTAGTTTGTTTTAATAAAGATTAAAATATGTTAAAATTCTTTTATGAATAAAAGTAATAAAAAAGCTTTATGCATTATGAGTGGTGGCATGGATTCAACTCTTGGTGCGTATATGATGAAAAATATTGGTTATGACATAATTGCCTTACATTTTAACTATGAGCAAAGAACACAGAAAAAAGAGTTAGAATGTTTTCATAAAATATGTAAAGATTTAGGTATATCAAATAAGTATATTTTAAATTTAGACTTCTTTAAACAACTTGGCGCATCTGCTTTAACAGATAAAAGCATAGCTATACCAACTGCAGGATTGGAAGATGGGGTACCTGTAACTTATGTGCCTTTTAGAAATGGTATATTTTTAAGTATGGCAGCTGCTATAGCTGAGAAAGAGGGTGCTGAAGTTATAAGTATAGGGGTCGTAGAAGAAGATAGTAGTGGCTACCCTGATTGCAGAGAATCATATATAGAGAGTATGCAAGATAGTATAAATTTAGGAACAAAAGATGAAACAAAAATAGAGATTAAAATGCCTCTAGTCAATTTAAAAAAGTCTCAAATTGTTGAAAAATCATTAGAACTACATGTACCTTTAAATTTGACTTGGAGCTGTTATCAAAATGAGATTAAGGCTTGCGGGGTTTGTGATAGCTGCAGGCTTAGGTTAAATGGGTTTAAGCTAGCTCAAACAAAAGATCCAATAGAGTATGAATAAGATAATATACAAAGATTTAACCATTAGTCATATCTGTAGAAAGAGTTTGAAAAATAGCTACATAACTATAGATAAAGATTCAAATATATTATTGAAAACTTCAACCGTTTCCAAAACATATATAGAGTCTCTTTTAAGTAAGAAAGAGAATTGGATAAGAGAGCAACTTTTAAAAATAGAGCAAAATCAACCATTGCATGTGAATCTTGAAGATGAAGTTTTACTTTTTGCAGAGTTATATAGTGTAGATGCTTCAGAAGCTACTCAGCTTAGAGGGTTGTTAAGTAGATTAAGAAAGCCATCCTTGAAAAATGTATTGAGATGTTACGATGATTATTATAAAATATATTCGCAGGAATATCTTCCTTTAAGGGTTGAATATTTTGCTCAAATAATGAATTTAGACTACAAAGAGATAAAATTTAAAAAAATGAGAGCTAGGTGGGGAAGTTGTAGTTCGCAAAGAGTTATCACATTTAATACTCAGCTAATAAAATTAAAAAAAGAACAGATAGATTATGTTGTTGTTCATGAATTAGCTCATTTGGTGTATATGAATCATTCAAGAAAGTTTCATGATTTAGTGCAAAGCTATATTCCAAATGCTAAAAATATTAGAAAAGAGATAAAAACAATTATTTTTTGAAATAATTTATGTGATATTTACTAGATGGTGACCACATCATCCACCCGCTTGTGTTTGTGTCATCGGCTGCTCTGATTTGCTCATTTACTTCAAATTTTCTATAATACTTTTGTGAATGTGCATAATCTTTAAAATATTGCAACCATGGTCTAATTCTTATCGGTTCAATTATCTCATGGATATTCATAATACTTCTAGATATTACATGATACGGATGCTCGGCTGGATTCTCAAAGCCAAAAGACCCTCTTGAAAATCCTGATGGATATAACATGGGTGATATATAGTCACTATACTTACTAAGCAAACTAATCTTTTGTCCTATCCCTATATCATCTTTTTCCCAACAAATATTTCCATATGTGTCTACCGAGATAAACACACCATATTTTCTAAGTCTATTTTTTGCAGATTTTAAAAAATCCTCTATAGCTTTCAAGCGATTTTTTTCATTATTTTTTTTTGATAGGATTAAACCGGTTTTTGCTGGAAATCTAATATAATCAAAGTTTATTTCATCAAAACCAACCTTGGCTGCATCTTCAGCAATAGAGATAGTATAGTTGTGACCTCTTTTGTCAAATGGGTCTACCCAAGCCATACCATCATGATTTCTCCAAATAGTCCCATCGGTTTTTTTAATCGCATAATCTTCATTTTTTGAAGCTTGGAGCTCATCCTTGAAAACAACTATTCTAGCTATCATATAGAGATCTTTAGATTTCATTGTTTTCATAAATTTTTCTATATTTCCTATAGTTCTTTTTTTATAAGCACCATAACTATTTGCTTGCTTATAGGATGTTGTATACGATGTTGATCCATAAGCATTTTTAACATCTACTACAATCGCATTAATTTCTGTTTCATCTATGATTTTTAAAATTTTTTTTACTGTTTTTGAATGTATGTTTGCACCCCAAAAAGTCAGGTAGAGTGCTTTTATTTTGATAGGTTCAATGGCAATCGTAGTGTTTTTACTCTCTTTTGAAAAAGAATGTGGCTTGTATCCATAAGCTTTAATATGATATATATCTTCATCACTTCTGATGGAAAAGAAGCCGTTCTCATCAGAATTCACATCTATTCTTGAATCACTTATGATAGCATTATTTATGCTTGCATTACTGTTTTTATCTACAATTCTTCCTTCAAAAGATGCATGTAAAAAAGCTTGAAGAGATAAAATTATGAAGAGTAGTTGCGTCAAAGAGGCTCTTTGTTTTTTATTTGTGAAATTATACTTTACCTCTCATTTAGAAAGTAACGCGTGCTGGTATCGCTCCATGCTTTTGAAAGTTTTAGATGCTTCTGTATAGATTCATTTACAATTTTAAAATCATTATTTTTGGAACTAAGCTCATATATCACTTCTTTTAAAGCTTTTTTAGCAGCAAAAACAACATCTTGTGGAAATTGAAGTAGAGAGATATTTAGGTTTTTTAACTCTTGAAGTGCTTTAATATTTTCGGCATGAAATTCATAGGCCATATTTGCATTCATTTCACTTGAACAAACTTCTATGATTGATTGATGCTCAAATGCTAATTTTTCCCATGAATACTTGTTAAATGTTAGTTCCAATATAGAACCTGGCTCATGCCATCCTGAATAATAATATGGGGCAACTTTGTAAAATCCCATCTTTATATCTAATGCAGGTCCCACCCATTCGGTAGCATCAATAACACCTCTTTCTAAAGATGTATAGATCTCTCCAGCAGGCAGTAGAATAGGGTTGACTCCCATTTTTGCAAGAACTTCTCCACCAAGACCCGGTATTCGCATTTTTAGGCCTTGCATGTCAGAGAGTGAATCTATAGGTTTTCTAAACCATCCGCCCATTTGAATATTGGTGTTTCCACCCATAAATGGATACAGGTTGTATTTTGCATATTGTTCTCGCCAAAGTTCTAAACCTCCACCAAAAAGCATCCACGAGTTAATCTCTTCAGGTGTGAAACCAAAAGGTAATCCACTATAAAGTGAAAAAGCAGAATTTTTTCCTTTCCAGTAATATGGTCCAGAATGAAAGGCATCTATCTGACCACTGCTTGTAGCATCAAAAACAGCAAGGGCAGGGACCAAAGTATTTTTAGGGTATAGTTTTATCTCCAGCGATCCACCACTTACATCCCTAACTCTTTGTGCAAATCTTTCAACTCCTATACCCATAATAGGAAAGTGTGCAGGCCAACTAGTGGCAAGTTTTAGTACAGTTTTTTTATTTTTGTTTATATTTATGCGTTTTTTATCATCAGCACTTTTTTTTGGTTGCTTGGAGTAGTCTATGGCCTGACGATTACTTTCATTGCATCCAGTTAAAGCCAATGTAGCAGATGCTACCGAGGCTGTTGTTAAAAAATCTCTTCTATTCATAGTGTTTTAGTATTCTTCATCTTCAGCTTCATAAATAAGAAACTTAAGAGCTTCTCTAGATGCGTTAGCTGTTTCAATTTTTAAGCTATCAAAACTAATCTCTTGTTCGGATATATAATTTTGCAGGTCTTGTGCATTATCGAAATCAAAACATTCTAAAATCGCGATGTTATCTTTGCAGATTTCATCATATATATTTAAGTAAGAATCTATATTTTCTGATCCTAAAAGTAGCTTTGTATTTTTATCATATATCTTATATTCCGCATCTACTTCTTGGGAGGCATCTTCACCTTCTATTTGAGAAATTATCTCATCCATATCTTTATAAATATCTTCAATCGTTGTCAATTTTTATCCTTGTTTTGATAGTTTTTTAGATTTTGTAATTAAAAAGTGGTACCGATGGGCGGACTTGAACCGCCACGCACAGGGTGCAACGCATTTTGAATGCGTCGTGTCTACCATTCCACCACACCGGCATTGTAAATAAAGTATATGATTATATTTACTATTTACTTAAAAGAAGTGTAAATTCAAAATTTTATAGTAAATATCATTCCTATTATTTTTCTCTATCTAACACTTTTTCTTTTTAAATTTTTCAAGCCATACAACATCAGGTTCTTTTAATTCCTCTTTTTGATTTAATAAAGAATCTATAATATCTATTAGTGTGCCTTCATCCATAAATTCTAATAAATTTGAATTTATAGAAGTTGTATTTTTATTATCATACGAGTTTAAAAGATTTTGTATATCTTCTATAAGTAGTTTTTTATCTTTGTTCACAATACTGCACCTTGGTTAACATAATGTAAATTCTCTTGAAAAAAAGTAGTATGAAAAACTGTCATTTAGGGACTCCTCTTAGTTGTTCTTATGTTACAAAAAAATAATTAAAGAGGTGCTTAACCCAAATAATTCCATAAGAATAAAAAATTTAAACTATCATTGCACTCAAGGCAGGTTCATTAAAAATTTACACCACCAATAAGGTGGCTTAAAATTTTTACTAAACATCCCTTAAGCACAAGCATAGATAAATTTTATAAATCCTTATGGAATTATTTGGGCTTAAGGGAAGCAAATAAACTTTTATAGTTAGATTAATTAGTTTCCAGCGGATTTTTGTGGAAATATTTAATATTATGATAGATTTTATATTTTTTTAAGTATAAAATCTATATAATTTCGGCTCAACAACAAGTTGATAGTGGCCCCGTCGTCTAGCGGTTAGGATCCATGGTTTTCATCCATGTTACAGGAGTTCAATTCTCCTCGGGGTCACCACTTACAATAACATCAACCAACACCCTACTTTCCATAAATATACAAGTTTTGATATACCATTACTACTCAAGCAGTGATAAGTATTGGAAATATTTCCACTTTATACCACGACCCATTGGAATTTGTCATCACTAATTTTTTTTGAGTGCTCACTCGTTACACCTCTCCTGAGGTGTAATGTAGTCTTTGTGTTGCTGCTGTATGCAAATTATGATAATGTAAAAAATAAAACTTAAGTGAATTTCACTTAAGTTTTGATACAATAATACATAATGCAAACAATGGCAGTACAAATTTGAAGAAAATGATACAGATACTAAAATGCTTTATAATTTCATTTTTTATAACTATTCTAATCATTAGCTTGGCAGGAATGTATAAATTTAATTATTTAGCAAATAAAGAAGGATATGATGCAGATGGGAACAAAATAGATGTAGAAACTCTAGTACCAATTTCTAATACTTTTGAGCATGATAAAATTTATGAAGGTATATATTCATGGGGTCATGAAGTACATAGTTTTACTCCATGCAATAGTAAAGCATCATATTGGGTTGGCTATTACTTTGCAGGTCGTCAAATGAATAAATTTTATAAAGAAAATCATATTAACTATTTACTGTCTTAACTTGCACTATTTTAACTTCTCGTGCACAAGTTCATTCACCACTTTTGGGTTTGCTTTACCCCCTGTAGCTTTTAGTACTTGCCCTACAAAGAAGCCTAAAAGCTTGGTATTACCCTCTTTAAACTTAGTGACATTATCTGGGTTCTTTGCAATTATCTCATCAATAATAGGTGAGATTTTAGCTGGATCACTTATCTGAACAAGTCCTTTGCTTTGAACTATTTGTGTTGGGTTTGCTCCAGATTTTGCCATCTCCTCAAATACTTGTTTAGCGATCTTGTTTGAGATAGTCCCATTATCGACTATCTTCACAAGCTCAGCTATCTGCTTTGCACTAAATTTCAATTCATCTGCTTCTTTTTCTTTTAGCTCTCTTGCTACCTCATTTGTAACCATATTAGCAATATTAACAGGACTGTTATTTATAGATAAAGCCTCTTCATATAAAGAAGATAATGTCTCATCGCGTGCTAGTGTATTTGCTATTTCACTGTTAAGAGAAAGTTCACTTGTATACTTAGTAAAAAGTTTTTGTTCAATCTCATTCATCGGTACTACATCGCCGTCTACTTGTACTTTTTTAGCTTGAGTCTTAGGTGTATTCTTAGCTGATTTTTTCTTTTTAGTCCAAGAATCTTTAAGGGAGACAATTTTATTAAATACAGGATTTTCATCAGTGTAATCAACTGGATCAGCATAAAAATAACCCTCTCTCTCAAACTGAAATCTCTCATCAGACCTATCTGCAATAACAGCAGGTTCAATCAGGGCATTTTTGATAACCTTTAAAGAATTTGGGTTTAAATCTTCTGCTCCCTCAGGAGTTTCAGTTAGATAAAGTTTGTCATAAAGCCTTACTTCAACTTTTTTAGCCTCCGCAGCACTTATCCATTGAATAGCGCTCTTTACTTTAATACCGCTAGTGTCACTACCACTTTTAGACTCAGGAGAATACTCAGCTTTTATCTCGATGATATTACCATCTCTATCCTTTACGACTTCCTTGCATGTAATGATATAAGCATGTTTAAGTCTCACTGGCTGAGTAGGTGTAAGACGGAAGTAGTCCTTTGGAGGAATCTGCATAAAATCACTATGCTCTATATAAATCTCACGAGAGAAAGGTAATTTTCTACTCCCCTCTTTTGGCACATCTTCTGGGTAGTATGAAGCATCAATCTCTTCACTGCCATCATAATTCTCAATTGTCACTTTGAGTGGATTAAGAACACACATAACACGAGGCACTTTTTTATTTAAATCGTCCCTTATGCAAAATTCAAGCTGAGAAACATCAACCATTGAGTTTGCTTTTGCTATACCTATTTGATCGCAGAAATTTAAAATAGATTCCGGAGTGTAACCTCTTCTTCTGTATCCGGCGATAGTAGGCATACGAGGATCATCCCAGCCACCAACCTGTCCACCTTCAACCAGCTCTAAAAGTTTTCTTTTACTCATCACTGTATAGTTGATATTTAGGCGTGCAAACTCATACTGATAAGGACGCCCTGACTTTAAATTAAGAGTATCTAGTACCCAGTTATAAATATCACGGTTATTTTCAAACTCTAGTGTACACATAGAGTGAGAAATTCCTTCAATATAGTCAGATAAACAGTGAGCAAAGTCATACATTGGATAGATAGACCACTCATTCCCTGCTCTAAAGTGCTCTGCATGTCGTATACGATAGAGAAGTGGATCTCGCATTTTCATATTAGCGGCACTCATATCAATCTTAGCTCGAAGGACATGTTCACCATCTTTAAACTCACCATTTTTCATTCTCTTAAAAAGGTCTAAATTTTCTTCAATGCTGCGCTGGGCATACTTGCTACGCTTACCTGCTTCGGTAACTGTTCCACGATATTCTCTCATCTCCTCTTCGTTTATACTATCAACATACGCCTTACCCATTTTGATAAGTTCTAAAGCATAATCATAAATACGAGGAAAATAATCAGAGGTGAAATATACACTGTCGCCCCATTCAAAACCAAGCCATTTAACAGCATCTTCAAGAGCCTCAACATATGCAGTATCTTCTTTAGTTGGGTTGGTGTCATCCATTCTAAGATTACAGTGACCATTATAATCACGCGCAATACCAAAGTTTATAGCGATAGATTTAGCATGTCCGATGTGTGGGAATCCATTGGGCTCAGGAGGAAATCTTGTAATAACTTCTTTATATTTATTTGATTTTAAATCATCTTCAACTATTTTTCTTAAAAAATCTTTGCTCTCACTCATTATTATTAAACCTTTTGATTTTTAAACTTATATTAGGAGTGTATTTTATCAGATTAGAGCTTATAAGTAGGAGGGGGACAAATAATTTCATAGAAGTTACGCGAGCTTATAAAAAAGGCATTCATTAGTTAATATCTGTTAAAATTCTTAAAAATATTTACAGGAATAATAATGTTAAGATTTGCATCTGCTCCTATAGGCGACATGTATATAGATGATTTATATATTGCCTTACTTAACTATATAGTATCACAGCAAAAAAAAGAAGATTTGATTGTTAGAATAGAAGATACTGATAAAAAAAGAGATACAGAAGGAGGAGATAAAGAAATTCTAGATATCTTAGATCTTTTTGAAATCCAATATTCACAAGTTATTTATCAAAGTCAAAATGTTCGTTTTCACTCAGCCATGGCTTTACAGCTTATCCATGATAAAAAAGCTTTTTCCTGTTTTTGCTCACAAAAATGGTTGAATAAAAAACAAGAAGAGGCAAAAGAGGTAAAAAAACCATATAGGTACGATGATGCTTGTGCCAATCTGCCACATGAACTTGTTATAGACAACACCAACCCTTTTACAATCAGAGTTAAAAAGCCAGAAAAAAGTATTGTTATAAAAGATTACATTAAAGGTAAAATCATCTTTAAATCGGAGGATATGGATAGCTTTATAATTATGCAACAAGATAAAACACCAACGAGTAACTTTGCATGTGCCATTGATGACATGTTGAGTGATATATCTTTAGTGATTCGCAGTGAAGATTATCTGAATAATACCCCCAAACAAGAACATATAAGAAAGCTACTAAATTATGAAAAAAAAGTTGAATATGCACATCTTCCTATTATTTTAAATGAGAATGGAAAAAAGATGAGTAAAAAAGATGATGCTTTTAGTGTTAAATGGCTTTTAGAAGAGGGTTATTTGCCGAGTGCTATTTCAAATTATTTAATATCAATAGGAGTTGAAGCACCTTGTGAAATTTTTAATGTTCAAGAAGCTGTAGATTGGCTTGATCTCAAAAGCATATCAAACTCCCCTGCTCGCTTCAGCATAGAACTTTTAAAATATATAAATAAAGAACATCTTGAAAATTTAGACGCTTTAGAATTATCAAGATATGTTGGTTTTGCAGATGCAAATATTGGTAATCTTGCAAAAGTGTATTTGGAAGATGCACAAACAACAAAAGAGTTAAGAGGTAAAATAGAACCTATCTTCTCAGAAAAAAAGATTCCGCAAGAGTTTAAAGAATCGGTTGATTTAATGATTGAGATTATTAAAGATGCACCATATTTTGAAGAGTATAGTGATTTTAAAGATTATATTATGGAAAAATCAGGATTAAAGGGTGATGATTTTCTAAAATCTCTTCGTTTTATCTTAACTGGTGCTAGTGATGGACCTGATATTGCAGAAATCTATAAATATTTAAAAAACTACATAGGAGAAATTGTTAAATGAGTATTGTAATAGAAATAGTTCAAGGCGTTGGGTCTATCGCTCTTGGCTTAATTAATGTTTATGTTTGGGTAGTTATAATTACTGCACTTTTAAGTTTTGTAAATCCTGACCCATATAACCCTGTTGTGCAGTTTCTTCACAGAGTAACACAACCTGCCTATAACTTCATAAGAAAGTATATAAAAACAGTGTATGGTCAGCTAGATTTAGCACCTCTATTTATTATTATAATTCTACAGATTGTCATTGTTGTTTTAAGTGCGTTTTTACACTCTTTGCATTAATGGAACCTATTCATCTTTATGATAAATTAAAAAATCTGAAGATGATAGACTAGTTTGAAGAATTAAACTAAGTTTATTGCTTTTTTCTTCTTCAAATGCTACTAAAAAATAGCGCTGCCACTCACCATTTACCAATGTTAGATGAGAAAATCGATTATTATGAGAGAGTTTTCTGATTTTAATAGGAAGTTTACCGTTTAGCTTTAAAGTCATATTGATTTCATCAAGGGTATTTGGATTAAACATATCGACCCTCTCTCTTTGGTATAGGTAGATATAAAAATATTCATTTTGATTATAGAGAGTTGGGTAGACTTTATTTAAATAGATTGCCGAAATAATACCATCTGTATTATCTCCTGTTTTTATTTTAGAGTTTTGTAAATTATTAGCACTTAATTCCTGCTCTTTTATCATTTCAAAGTTATCAAAAGCATTTTTATCTGCACATCCTAAAAAAAACAGTGTAAATAAGAAGAGTATCATGGAGTATTTCATAAAAAGAATTATAGCTTATTAAACAAGCTTTTAACGACTATTTTGTTAGGTAAATCCCATGAAATATAAAAACATCCTTAAAAATAAACACCAAAGCTGGAAGAAAAGTTGCTTATACTCCTAAAGCAAGGGGTATATCATCGAAACAACAAAAAAGAAAGCATTACTAGAGGCTTTAAAGATAATTACCCACACTTTTTTAGAGGGAACCCTTTTTTATATAGTTAAATTCCAATAATTTATTATATATTCTTGAAACTATCTTGCCTGCTGCAGCTCCACCATGCCCTCCATGTTCAACCATTACCAAAACTACATATTGTGGATTTTTATATGGTCCATAGGATGATAACCAAGCGTGTGAACGATTATAATAGGCGAGCTCATGCTCTAGCTTTCTTTTTTTAATATCCTGTTTAATAGCAACAACTTGAGCTGTACCAGTTTTTCCAGCTATAACTACCTTAGAGCTTAAATAATGAGTTGCTGTACCTTTAACATGATTACAAACTTCATACATCGCTTTTTGAATTAAGGGTAGTTTCTTTTTTTCATCTTCAGTAAAAACATCTTTTAATGTAGCTTTATATTTTTGATTACCTATATATTGAGCAAAGTGTGGTGTTGGAAGCTTGCCTGTTGCCATAAGTGCAGTAAACTGAGCAATCTGTAGAGGGGTAACGAGAAAATCTCCTTGACCAATAGACATATTGGCTGTTTCACCAATACTCCAGATACGATTATATTTTTTCTTTTTCCATTCACGAGAGGGAACAACACCTATAAACTCATTTGGTAAATCTACTCCTGTTTTATGCCCTAATCCATATCTTTTTAGCACTGCACTCATTTTTTTATTACCAACTATTAGGCTACCTTTATAAAAATAATCATCGCAACTCTCTCTGATTGCTTTATTTAAATTCGTATACCTATGCCCCTTTTTTTTCCAACATCTAAAAACTCTTCCTCCAAGAGGAAGATTTGATGTACAATCAAAAATATTTTTTTCATTTAAATTCGTAGTTATATAACAAAGCCCAAGCCCTGTTTTAATAACAGAACCAGGAGGATATAATCCATTGATATATTTATTTGTAAATGGGTGATCATTATTTTGAGAAAGTTCATCATACATGGCATGTGACATTCCTGTAACAAATATATTTGGATCATAACTAGGGTGGCTTACAGCGGATAAAATTGAGCCATTAACATCCATAACTATAACAGCACCCACCTTACGCTTAAATAGCTTAGAAATATATTTCTGAAGTTCTATATCTATGCTTAGGGTTAATTTTCTATCTTCATCAGCACCCACATGTGAAAGCTCACCTATCTCTTGATTATTTGCATTAACTTTTATTTCTCTATAGCCTGCTTTGCCTTGCAAGTAGCTATTATAATATTTTTCAATACCCATCTTGCCAGTATAGCCAATCAACTCTAGTAGCTTATCGTTTTGCACCTCTTTTTGATTGGCACGAGAAACATAACCTATAAAATGAGCACCAACTTCCCTGTAGGGATAATATCTTTTTGGAGAGGGAACAACTTTTATATTTTCTCTTAGTCCAAGCATTGAATAAACAGGCATAATATCTTCATAAGATACAAAACTAACAATATCGATATAGTTATGATTATAATAGGAGTCTTTTTTTCTATATTTTTTTACTAATTTTTCCCTTTGAAGATTTGGAAGCAGTTTTATTATGTTATCTATCTCTTTGTTAAAAATATCAATATTTTTCTTTAAACGCAGATGTGGACGAAGCTGTATCTTAAATCCAAGCTCATTTATAGCTATTGGCTTGTTGTTTCTATCTACAATTTCACCCCTAACAGGTATAATTTTTTCAAACTTAATAGTATTGGCTTGAGAAAGTTTTTCATAGTGACTATGTGATTGCACAGCGAGAGAAAACACTCTAACAATAAGTGCCAACCAAATTGCAGCAAAGACAACAATTATAAATTTAATTTTCATAACATACTCACAATAAAAAATTCTATAATCATATAGTAGATTATATAATAGTTTATACTAGGTATATCTAGCATAAATATAGTTGATAAAAACAGTAAAAAAAGATAAAAACCAAGGTAAACAACAAGTACCAATAAAGCTTTGGCACAAGAGGTGCAACTAAAGTTTTTCTTTATCTTTGGCATAATAAATTTATAAACTAATCCAAAATAGATAAGAGAGCTAAAAAGTGGATAGTTCATTTGAGATTCAAAAACTACCAAACAAAATGAAACTAGTAATATTAACTGATAATCTTCTTTTTTAATAGCTTCTATAAATAGCATAAATAATACTGCAAATAATGGTGGCAAAAATAGATATATACTACTCATGCTTTCATATGTTATAAATAAAATAACATATAAAAAAGGGTTTAAAGAGTTTTTATAAGAGATACTTCGTTGCATACTGGAAAATGTTTACATTTAATACAATCAGCCCAAATCTTATGTTCAGGAAGTGACTCTTTTGCTATCTCTACAAAACCAAGTTTTTCAAAAAAGAGCTGTTCATATGTTAGAGAAAGTACTTTTTGAACTCCTAATGAATTAGCTTCATCGATACACATGTCAACTAATGTTTTGCCTATTTTTTCACCTCTACAGTCATCCTTTACTATTAAAGATCTTATCTCAGCTAAATACTCTGTATGTATATGTAAGGCACAAAAACCAACTAATTTAGAATCCTTAAAAGAGAGTATATATGATCTTATATTTGTAGCGATCTCATCACTGCTTCTGTTTAATATAATTCCAGACTCAACTTCAGGTGATACTAGATTTTGCATACTTTGGATATTGGATAGTTTTGCTTTTTGATAACTAATCATCGTTTTCATCTTCCACATCCTGCAAAATATCATAGATAACCTTGATAGCTTTTTGCATACCTTTTCTCTTAGAACTTGATACCATCATAGCATTTGGAAAGATTTTTCTAAGTGCATTTTGTTCTTTTTGATTCAACTTATCAATTTTTGTAAATATTTGTAATATATGTTGATTTTCTCTTACATTTTCAAACAAAAATTCACTTACGGATGTATCGATATCAAGATGTGGATGCCTACAGTCTATAAGATGAATAAAAAGCTTTATCTGCTCTCTTTGTGATATATAGTCTGTTAAATTTTTTTCCCAATCATATTTTATAGATTTTGAAACTTTCGCATAGCCAAAACCTGGTAAATCAACAAATTTTGCAACACTTTTTAGTGAGTTGTCTCTGTCAATAAATGTAACATCAAAGTAGTTGATTAGTCTTGTTTTACCAGGTGTGGATGAAACCTTTGCTAAGCCTTTATGATTTGTTAGTGCATTTAAAAGTGAACTTTTACCTACATTTGAACGAGCCATAAAAACAACTTCATTTTGTTCTAGCGTATCTGGTGCTGCACCTATATTAGGTGCTGAAGTTATAAATTTTGCATCAACTATTTCAACCATAAATCACTCCTTTTCTTCTGGCATTTTAAAAATCATAATAATCGGTTCTTTTTTTGCACCCTTTGCATAAGCTACACCCTCTGTAGTTTTTAACACAACCTCATCACCAATAATCTCTTTTTGTTCATCTATCTGCTTAAGATGAACATTCTTAAAAAAATGATACTCTTTTTCCATAGGCATATATATTACTTTACCAGCTTTTCCTTCATACAAAGAACTATTTTTAGTAGAAATTCTAAATGAAACTTTGCCCTCAGCTATAAACTTAGTTGGTTGATGTTTTACATCTGTGTGAACAGTTACCTTTGATGCGTTTAGTTCATCATCTCCTTTAACGATGTTTACATCACCTTGAAATATTGATATACCTATCTTTTCATCCGCATTAAATTCATTTGCCTTGATTTTTAACTCTTGTGAAATTAAAACTGTTGTTAAGAAATATGCTAAAATAAATATATATCTCATTAGTTACTCTCTTGTAGTTGATATTTTGCTACTATATTTTTAGATTTGATTTTATTGAGTTGATTATTATACTCTAAATTATTTCCTGTAACTATATTTGTATCTCTATACAACACATAATTACTTTTAGTATTAGCGATAGATGTTTTTTTATTATAGCTTGCTTCATCTGTTTTAAAAATCAAACCATCTTCTCTGTTATACAATACATTTCCATCTAAATCTAGGGTACTCTCTTGATCTCTGTAGACTCCATTGTCTGCTCTCATATTAGCGATATATTTTCTTGAGTTATCTGTATAGTCTAAACCTTTAACCCTGTATCTATCGGTATATCTTAATGCTTCATCACCTTTCATAAGCGTTATTAAACCTTTTTTGTTGAGTTCATGAAGAGTAAAAGTTTTAATTTGAAACACCGGAACATCTAAAAATTCTTGGGGTTTTATATCCAATGGTTTAAAGCCAAAAAATATTATCAACAAGAGTGTGAAAATAGATATAAAAAATATATTTATACTCATGTTATACCCAAACTGACATAAACTCTTCTCTTTGGTCATTTTCATCAACCAAGATATCTATCATCTCCCTAACAGCACCATCACCACCATCACAAGATAAGATATTATTTACAATCTCTTTAATCTCCTTTACACCATTTTTAGGTGTAAAACTCCTACCAACCAAACGCAACATGTTGTAATCATTGAGATCATCACCAATAGCACCCACTTCATAAAACTTAAGATGAAGTGAATTAATCAACTCTTTTAAAACTCTATCTTTATCTTTTATACCCTGATAAACATGTTGAATTCCAAGCTCTTTAGATCGTTTTTCAACTATAGTAGAGTCTCTTCCTGTGATGATTGCAACTTGATTTCCCATCTTAATCCAAGTAGTTATTCCTAAGCCATCTTTTACATTAAAGTTCTTGCTCTCAACTAAATCAGAGGAGTAGATAAGCTTGCCATCACTCAAGCAACCATCAACATCCAAAACAATCAACTTAATCATAGAACATCTTTTGTACTAGGAATTCCAACTCTTTCATTCTTAGTTATCGCACGACGAATAGCTACCCCAAGTGCTTTAAATGAAGCTTCTATGATGTGATGCTTGTTTTTTCCTCTAAGAGTGATAATATGTGCACTAATTTTTGCATTCAAAACGAATGCTCTAAAAAACTCTTCTACAAGCTCTGTGTCAAAATTGCCAACCTTGCCAGCTATATCTGATTCAAATACAAAAAACGGTCTATTACTAAGATCTAAATCACATGCAACACAAGCCTCATCCATAACTATATTTGCACTACCAAATCTCTCTATATTTTCAGCTGGGTATATAGCTTGAGCCACTAAATCACCTAAAACAATACCAACATCTTCAACGCTATGATGATCATCTATATGGGTATCACCTACGCACTTAATATCAAGGTTTATCAGGGAATGTTTTGAAAAACTCTCAAGCATATGATCTAAAAAACCAACACCAGTATCTATATTACTTTTGCCTGTTGCATACAACTCTAGTGAAATTTTAATATCCGTTTCTTTTGTCTTTCTACTCTTGGTAATCATATTTTATTCCTCACTCAAATAAATCTTATCTTACAATAAAGGCATTTTCAAAATGACCCTGTGCTTTGTAGTCTCTTGCTTCTTGCTCACTTTTAAAACCTTTTAACCACACTTTAAAAATTCTTCCATTTTCATTTTCCATATCTTTTATAATCGTACGATACCCATCTGTATTGTCGTATCTCTCCTGCGTTTTTATAGCACCTTCAATTCTCATAAATGATGCAATTTGCAAAGAAAAACCATCCAATGATTTTGTTTTAGGTGATTTTTGCAGTTCACCTGTTGTTGGAATTTTAGTTTTACCCTTTGTTACAAAACCTAATATCTCAATGGTTACAGGAGCTGTTCCTACTCCTATCATATCTATCTTACCTGCTGCTGTTTTAGAAAGGTCAATAATTCTAGTGGCGATAAAAGGTCCTCTATCATTAATTCTAACTACTGTAGTTAATCCGTTGCTTTGATTTGTCACTTTAACTACTGTATTCATCGGCAATGTCTTATGAGCAGCTGTCATATCATGCATATTATATTTTTCACCATTGGAAGTTTTCTTTCCATGAAAATTTGGACCATACCAACTAGCATTACCACGAAACTCATCCCCAACGCTAACAATAGTAGGATAGTACTTAATCCCTCGAATCTCATAGGGTCTCATAGTCGGATGAGAGTAAGTTTTTTTATCCATCACAGAACTATGCTGTGTTTTGTCTTCAGAGTATGTTTGTGTTTGCGAAGATTGCTTAGGGTTATACACATTTTTACCCCTTGTGCTACATGCAGTAAATAAAAGAGCCACACAAATTAATGGAGCAAGCCATAATTTATTCATTTATTTTCAACCTATCCCCTACTCTTATCATACTACTTTTGAGATGATTTTGTAGCTTTAAATTATGCACACTAACTTTATATGCTCGTGATATAGAACCTAGAGTATCCCCTTTTTTAACTCTATAATAATAGTTTGAATCTATGTTTTTTGCTTTTGCTCTACTATCTATAGGGATAATCAATTTTTGCTTTAAGCGTAAACGAGTAGTTTTTAAATTATTAAAATCTTTAATTACTCTGTAGGAAACACCATATTTTTTGCCTATATATGAGAGATTATCCCCCTTTTGAACAACATAGACCTTATAGATATTCTTCATCGGCTGAGGAGAGTACTTTTGCTTAAACTCACTTAGTTTAATATATGGAATATATATATCATACTCTGTTGCATAGGGAGGAACGAAATCATATTTCAACTGCCTATTTAATTTTTTTAGTTCAGATAGCGGTATCCCCACTGTTTTAGATAAGCGTTTGAGTGAATCACCACTAGAAAGCTGTACTGTTGATATAGAGTATGCATTTGCACGATTTAGTAGATGTTCATATTCGCTATTCATTAAAAATTTCTCATCTTGCCCTATCATCGCTAAGGCAACAATCTTTCTTATGTAAAATCTACTCTCTCTTGGAATATATTTTTTTTTGGGGTCAAGCAAAATCGCCAAATCATCACTTCCAGCTCTTTTGATAGCTTTACTCAATCTTCCACCACCACAGTTATAAGCAATCGCAGCTAAATACCACTTGCCAAATCTTTTATGCAGCTGTGTTAAATATTTTGCCGCTGCGTTTGTAGATTTAATAAGGTCTCTTCTTTCATCAACATATTCATCAATTTTAAGACCATAAAATTTTGCAGTAGCTGGCATAAATTGCCAAAGACCAGATGCCCTTTTTTTTGAATATGCTCTTGTTGAAAAATTAGATTCCGCCATTGCAAGATATAAAAACTCTGCTGGAATACCATTTTCAGTTAAGATATTTTTTATAGAGGGTATAAATATATATGCTTTATCCATCGCCTTGAAAAAATGTCTATTTTTGTAAAAAGCTGAATTTTTATTTTTCATCTTATTCATAAGGGGGTCATATAAAAAAGATGATTCAATATCAAATGATTCTAAAAGGGAAATCTCTTTGTTATGATTGGCGGCATAGGTTAAATTGGCATTTAAAAAAATTGGCAACAGGAGAAGTGGCAACAAAAACCTAATCATATATAATTCCTCGTTTTAAAGTTTAGATTTTATCCAAAAAAAGATTAAATTCACCCAAATAATTCCATAAGGATTTATAAAATTTATCTATGCTTGTGCTTAAGGGATGTTTAGTAAAAATTTTAAGCCACCTTATTGGTGGTGTAAATTTTTAATGAACCTGCCTTGAGTGCAATGATAGTTTAAATTTTTTATTCTTATGGAATTATTTGGGATTCAGTGTAAAGCAAAGAGTTTTTGAGCATTTTGTGTTGTTATATCCTCAAGCTCCTTATATGAAATATCTAA
>JAYEGN010000044.1:0-4345 GCA_034659115.1 Campylobacterota bacterium | reverse complement strand
GTAAGTTTTCCATTTCCCAGTTATTGCACTTGATTCGGAAGATAGATAAAAGTTTTTATCAGCCCACTCTGAGCCTGTGAGAGTTGGGCGTGGCTTCATTATCTGAGCTATGTAATTTGCTAGGGCTCTTTGTACCATTTTATAATGTTTCTTTTTCTACTACTGCATCTTTTATTCTAATTTTGCCATGAAGTGAACTATAATTTGTAAAACTATCAATAACTTCTTTTGTAGGGAAAAAAAACAGAGAGCAAGAGTAACCTCTTATTCCACTTCCTCTCTCCCCTAACCCGTAAACAATCTGTACGCTATCTTCAAGAACACCTCCAATAAACAAACCATCAAGAATGGGGGCATACTTGCGAGACATAACTTTGCATCCATCTGGGACTAACTCGTAGGCTCTTAGTCTTTTGTCTTTCGTATCGTTCCAATTCTTTTGAAAATAATCAGCACTACTAGAATAAGTAGTTTTACTACCCAAAAAAATACAATCAAATTTCTTGTCGTCAATTTGTTTCATCTCAAGCACTTCATTTTTAAACTCTAAACACTCACTTTTATATAATTCTATCTCACTCATCTAGTAATCTTTTCTCTGCTGCTGTATTTTCTATACGCTTTTTAGCTATGTCAAAGTAACACTCATCCATCTCTATACCTATAAAATCTCTGTTTGTATTTTGACAAGCTACACCTGTTGTTCCACTTCCCATAGTGAAGTCTAAAACTAACTCGCCCTCATTTGTATAAGTTTTTACTAGATACTCCATAAGTGCTACGGGTTTTTGTGTTGGATGTAGCTTTGAACCATCTCTTGTAAAAGTGAGTGTATTTAATGGGTATCTGTCTCCATTTGATACGGTAGTGACATTTACTTGGTTTCCATAATTATCACTAAATGATTTTCCTTTTCTTTCAGATTTATATGGCTTAAATCCTTTTCTCATTTGAGGATTGTATGCTGATTGCTTCTTGTAAAAAACTAAAATTTGTTCATTGTTTCTAAGAGGTTGCTTTTTAGAATTTAAAAAACCTGTTCCGTTATCTTTTACCCAAGCCCAATCATACTTATAATCCTTAATATTACTCATCCTTAAAGCTGAACTAAAAGGCTCACTACCAAACAATACAATAGCACCATTTGGTTTTATCAGTTTATTCAACTTTTGCCACATACCCTCATTTGAATTTTTATCAAAAAAATCACAAATCTCTTTATATTCTCTATTGTTTTTAAGTTCCTGTAAAATATACTCGTCCCTGTAAACAGGTTGTAATTTTGAACTTCTTTTTGACTTTGATTGCATTAAAAAGTCATTGAAAGGTATAAGCGAATCCCATTCACACGCAGTCGTATTGTAAGGAGCGTCAGCAATAATTGCATCTACAACCACACCTTTTTCAATTAACTTATCCATAATCTCTAAACAGTCACCTTTATATAAATCTATCTTACTCATTAAGCAATCTTTTTTCTTTTTAGTATCTTCATGTTTTTCCTTTTTTTTGATGGTGTTTCACTAAGGGTCTCAACCTCATTTATAGCCCTGTTTTTAGGGATTTGTAAATTATGCTATTTTATCAAGCCACAACAAAGCAAAAGAGATATAAATAAAGGCTCTTTCGCCTACGGTAATCGTTGCTTTGTCGGATAATTTTACTTTTCTGTTTCTTTTTCGTCTCATCTTATTTCCATTTGTGACTTGATACTGATTCTTTAATATTGTTTATATAGTTAGATAGCCAATCTATCGCTTCTAAAGAAATTTCAGGGAAACGGGATTTTAAATCTATGTGTAAATCGTCTAGCTTTCTTGATAAAGGGGAAAACATCACTTCTGCTACACCCTTAGCAGAATCCAAAGTGATTAATTCACCTTGCTCTTTTAGATACTTTTGCTCGTTTATTTTTCCAAGCCAGAAATCTTTGGTGATAGTCACTACTTGTGTGGGAGTGTTAGCATCTTTGAGTAGTTTTTTTAGTTCCTCTTGATTCTCTTCATTATCAATCTCTGTATTCTCAATATTTTGTGGAACTGTTTTAACTTCTTTAAGTTTTGCATCTTCTGCCTGTTTTGTTTTTACTTCTGTTGCTTTGATTGATGGGATATTTCGCAGGGCTGTTAGCTCGTCAAGATTTATATCAGATTTATTATATCTTTTAAGCTTACCTTTTTTGATGTATCTCCCTATGATTGATACAGCTACTCCAGTAAGTCTATACGCTTCGGATTGGCTTACTATCTGCATTAACTCCCCTTTTTTAATAAGGTATTATATCGAAACTTATACAGTATATTTATACACTTTATACATGGCGTATAAAATTATGATTTTTCTTTTACTTCATGGGGTTTTTTGTGAGAGTGGGGTTTATACACCTTTTGAAAATTGAAAAATAGTGAATTGTCGGGGTTTCCACTACCCATATAAGCAAACCCTTTAAAGGATGGTTTTACTTTTTTTAAAACCCAACCCTCTTACAGTAATATCCTTTCCTTATAAGCAAACCTCTTAAGTAATGTACTTCCCTTTTATAGATTACACTCAACACAAGTAACAACCGTATCATCTATTATGTTACTCTCTTCTTTACTTAATGGTATGCACTAGTCGCATGATACATCCCTTTAGTCTTTCATCTACTCTCCTCGCAGTTGCTCTTCCAGCTCTCCTCCCAGTTACAAGACTTTAATGTCTCCTCGCAAAGAATTATAATATCTTTAATTGCTTTCATCTTACTAGCAATCATTCTTAACTCTATCAATTTTATATAGTCTCTTGTTGGTTCAAATGCTTCCTCTTCGTTTGCATTTAAAAACTCTTCAATTGTTTCTTCCGTTTTACTTTGCATTTGTGAGAACTTTTCTGTAAAATATTTCGTTTCTTCGTGCCAACCTATTCCCATCTTTGTAAAACGCTATATATCTAAACTCTCCATGATTTAGCTTACACAACACACTTAGTCTGCATCCATTCGGAAAATTAAGCACTAATGTATATAGTCCGCTTCTATGAAACTTCATTTTGTTTAAAGCTCTTTTTGTTCTCTTATTGTTTATCATATTCATTTACTTATCCTTTTGGTACATCTTTAATAAAGAACTAGACATCATTATCATAAATAAGTTCTTCAATCTGTCTAATATAATGTGAAAAATCAACAGGTTCACCACATTCACCGCACTCAGTATCATTTATGTCACAAACAGTGCCGCATTGATCGCATTCAAGCTCACAACTAATCACTTCTGCTTCGGCTTCTTCTCTAGTCACGATAACTCCTTTGTTGTGTCTTCTATGCAGTTCTTAGTAATTAAGTGCATAAACACTCTTTGTCGTAAGATGCTAATTCTTCTAGCTTTGTGTCTCTTATTTTCTTTCTAACATTAGCCCAAAAAGTTTGATGAGCAATATGCTCGGTTGGTTCTATTTCTAGTTCTTGCATCAGCTTAAATTTACATTCTAAGTGTATTAAGAAATTATTTTTTATAATTGAGTGCTTTATTATCCTTTCTGCTTCTTTTCCTTTCTCCCACAAGTCTTTTCTTGTGCAAAAAACAATATACCAATGCTGCGAACCACCTTTAATACAACCAGTACAATTTGCGTGTCTAAAGTGACTGTATGTCATTGGTGGATTAATTCCAATTTCTGTAGTATTTTTTATGCCAACACTAAATGATGATAGTGGGTATTCTGTCTGGTATCCCATTTTTTCCATTATTACAGTTCTTCTATTAATTCTGTTGTCTTCTCTTTTATCAAACCCATAGTAAATAATACAGTTTTTGTCTTGCTGGTGCTTATTAAGATACTTTGTAAATGGCTCTGTCTTTAGCCTGCTGGTGCAAATAACTCTATCATGAGAAACCTTAAAGGCTTTTGCCTTAATACATACATCGAATTGATCATTTTCTTCAAAGCCTTTCATGTTTGCATATGTTATTTCAATACTTAAATAATTTGCTACTTCATTTTTAAACCTTTTAATATCAGCATTTTCAACATTTGATGATATGTCATGGTTTAAAAGGATTACATTTTCTTTCCCGTATTTTCTAACTACTTCTATTGCTACTATTGCTGAACTGTGTCCGCCACTAAAACAAACTATATGTTGCTTTTTGTCGTCCTTAACCTCCAGGCGGTCACCTCTATATAAATCTATCTTACTCATCATTATTCCCAAAATCAAATTGTGGATAAATTGTTGCTGATGCTTCAACTCCGTATTCTCTACAAATATTTAAAACTGTATCCGTGTGTAAAAGTGGGCTATTATTTTGCATATTTTCGCTTGAGAAAAATTCTACAACTTTATCCTCAACGCTTAAAAGAC
>JAYEGN010000043.1:0-4349 GCA_034659115.1 Campylobacterota bacterium | reverse complement strand
TAACTCTCCACTGCCTTATATTCTTCTAGTTTTATACTCAAATCATTAAGCCACTGTGCATCTACAAAAGCTTTGATTGATCTTTTAATCTCATAAACTTCATCTTGGTTTTTCATCTTTCGCAAAAATCCAAGCTCTAGGATTTTTTTGATACTTGTATCTATCTCTTTTAGAGTTTTTACCTCATTTGTTTTAGTAGGCAAAAATAGCAAGACCATATCTTTTATCTCTTGATTTGTTATCACTGCTTTTGTATCTTCATTTTGCATATCAAAATCTGCTATCTTCTTTCTAAGTAAAACACAAAGTAGAGAGACCTTATAGCTTAGTTCACGACTTCGTATAAGCTTAGGCAGACTCTCTTGTCCCTCTTCGTAACTCATATTTTGAAGATATGCAAAACCCTCACTTTCATCACACATCACAACAAGACCCATAACTTTAAAATAATCTTTTATAGCCCCATAACTTCCCTCAATCAACTCATCCCAAGCTTTTTCATTATCGCTCTTATAAAACAAACCTTTTAGAAGTAAAGTTATCGCTACTCTTGCATCAAATTTCATTTAAGCACCTCCCTTAGTAAATCTTATACTCGGCATACAAACAACCTTAGAGGTTCCATCAAAATCAACTACCTCCAGTTTTACTATCTCTTTTTCATCTACTATAGCATCTTCACTATTTCTAGCAATACTTACATAGCTAACTAACTCACTAATACCCTTAGAAATAGTGAATTTTTTTGTAAGTTCTTCTAGTGTACATTGTGGCGAGGATTGTAGCATTTGAGCTATATTTTTCTTTAATATCTCTTCATCCACAAAGAAAAGATTATAAAAACTATCCATCTCTATATTTATCTCTTGAGGTTTAGAGTTTTTTTCAAACTCTTGAGGAGTTTTAGGAGTAAAGAGAGCTTTTTCAAAGATAGAGTCTATCTTTAAACTTTCTCCTTTTATACTTATAAAATCTTTTTGAATAGGTTGATTATCCTTTACATGTAGAGCCGATTTCTCTATCTCTTTGCATAGCTGTAAAACTCTTTTATTCTCTAACCAAACTCTATCATCTATAAATCTTCTAAGTTGTTCTATTAGCTTTGCTGATACCTTGTAAATCTTGTCTGCACTTTTGAGTAGAGTATATTTTATATCTCCTAGTTTTTCATCCTCATCCATCTGTTTTATACTATCTATCTCATATAGATTTTTAAGAAGTCTTGTAAGCTTATCGCTTCTTTTAGAGTCAGTTAAAAGTTGCCAAAATGCAAAAAAACTTTTGCCTTGCGCAGAATCTCTTATACTATCTTCCACCTCAAACACGGTATCTAAAACACCACTTTTTTCATCATCTCTGAGTGTTATACTCTCCATTGCTAGCTTATTTAGGTCACGAAAGTTATACTCCATCTCTGAGAAGTCATACTTTAGTTTTCGCACAAGTTCATCTATTTGTATATAATGTTCTTTAACTCTAGCGTTATCAAATCTCAAATCTTTTTTAAGTTTTATAGCCTCAATCTGCTCATCTATATCATCTTTTTGTTTTTGAAGCTTTGCTATCCTTTGAGTACTATCTAG
This sequence comes from Campylobacterota bacterium, assembly GCA_034659115.1. GTDB lineage: Bacteria > Campylobacterota > Campylobacteria > Campylobacterales > Sulfurimonadaceae > Sulfurimonas. The sequence continues at coordinate 2,766 of JAYEGN010000043.1, read as the reverse complement.
CTTAGTTTCAAATTCTAAATCTTCAAGTAGTTCAAATATTATATTGAACTTAGAACGACTTGCCACAAACTCACTCTTTGCCAAAGACTCGACAAACTCTAAAGCCCTGTTTGTGTGAGGTGTAAGCTCATAAAGTGGCTCATCTGAATCTCCGTGATACTTTCTGAGATAGGCATTTTTATCATTGGCAAAATCATCAAGATATTCTTTGGGAGTTTTTGGGAAAATATTGTCATAGGAGTTATTTATATCATAAAGAAAATCATCAAGATACTGGATAATTTCACTGTGATTCAAAACTATATGAGCTTTTTTCACAAAAACAAAATGAAAAAAACTTAGCATAAAAGCGAAGTTATCACTATTTAAGAGCTTAATAGTTTGGTTTGTAGATTTTAAATGTTTTAAGTATTCAAATTTCATCTGCACCCCGTATTTAGCCTCACTACATGCAAGGCTACATTTAGATTATAATTCAGTCTTTAAAACAGCACCATTTGAAGCATTTGAAACTAGTAGTTGGTATCTTTTTAGCCATTTTGATTTAACCTCATTTTTATAAGGTTTCCATTTAGCTTTTCTTTTTTCTAGAACTTCATCAGCAACATTTAGTTTCAATACATGTGCATCAGTATCAAGTTCTATCTCATCACCATCTTCTATAAAGGCGATAAGTCCACCCTCAGCAGCTTCAGGAGAAACATGACCGATAGATGCTCCCTTAGTAGCTCCACTAAATCTACCATCAGTTATAAGAGCAACACTCTCGCCAAGCCCCATACCTTGAATAAGTGCAGTTGGAGCAAGCATCTCCTGCATACCAGGACCACCTTTTGGACCCTCATAACGGATAACTACAACATCGCCAGCCTTAACTTTTTTACCCATAATGCCCGCTATAGCTTCTGGCTGAGAGTTAAAACAGATGGCAGTACCTTTAAACTGTTTCATGTTAGGTGCTATACCGGCAGTTTTTACTACCGCACCCTCTAATGCAAGGTTACCAAAAAGTATAGAAAGTCCACCAACTTGCGAGTAAGCATTTTCATTTGTATGGATTACATCTTCATTTAAGATAATTGCATCTTTAATTCTTTCACCGATAGTTTCGCCAGTAACCGTTGGATTATCAAGATAAAGAAGTCCACCTCTACGGCTTACTTCTTTCATAACTGCATTTACACCACCAGCCTTATCAACATCTTCCATATGAACAGTTGTTAATGATGGAGATATTTTAGCAATATGTGCAACATTATCAGCGATTTCATTGATTTTCTCAATAGGAAAATTAACTTCTGCTTCTCTTGCAATAGCTAGCATATGAAGAACAGTATTTGAACTTCCACCCATTGCCATATCTACTACAAAAGCATTGTGAACAGCTTTTTCATTTAGAACATTACGGATATTGTTTTTAGCAGGATTATCTTCTTTTGCCATCTCTACAATTCGTTTTGCTGCTTTTTTTACCATCTCTATACGCTCAGGTGTCATTGCTAAAACAGTTCCATTTCCAGGAAGTGCTATACCCATAGCTTCACAAAGAGTGTTCATAGAGTTAGCCGTAAACATACCAGAACAAGATCCACCGGATGGACAAGCATTACACTCGATGTCGTAAAGCTCTTCATCACTCATCTTACCATCTGCATGTTCACCAACAGCTTCAAAAGCAGTAGCAAGATCTATGGGAGTTCCATCTTTTTTATGACCAGCTTTCATTGGACCACCAGAAACAAAAACAGTAGGAACATTGATACGCAATGCACCCATAATCATACCAGGAACAATCTTGTCACAGTTAGGAATACATATCATCGCATCAAGTGCATGAGCATTCATTACAGTTTCCATACTATCGGCGATAATCTCACGAGATGGAAGAGAGTAAAGCATACCCTCATGACCCATAGCAATACCATCATCAACACCGATAGTGTTAAAAACAAATGGTACACCACCAGCCTCACGAATAGCCTCTTTTACTATCTCTCCATATTCATGAAGAAAAAAATGCCCAGGGATAATGTCTATGTAGCTGTTAGCTATCCCGATGAATGGTTTGTCAAAATCTTCATCTTTTAAACCTGTTGCACGAAGCAATGAACGATGAGGAGCCTTGTCAAAACCTTTTTTAATAATATCACTTCTCATAAATAATCCTTAATTTCTACGCTAACTCTAAGTTTCCTTCAGTAGGAAGCTCAAAATACTAGTATCTTTGTTAGCTTGTTCTATATTTTAATTTATAAGTGCGATTATACCACTTTTTTTAAAATTTGTACTAAAAACACTTTACATTTAAAAAACTATCGGCTATAATTCCGGCTCACTTACAAAGTTTGTAAGAGTTTGCGGGAATAGCTCAGCGGTAGAGCACGACCTTGCCAAGGTCGGGGTCGCGAGTTCGAACCTCGTTTCCCGCTCCATTTTAAATGTTAAACTGTGAAATTCACATATGCCCAGGTGGCGAAATTGGTAGACGCAGGGGACTTAAAATCCCCCGGTAGCAATACTGTGCCGGTTCAAGTCCGGCCCTGGGCACCATATGATGAAAAGATAACTGGTGCCATCGCCAAGTGGTAAGGCCGCAGCCTGCAAAGCTGCTATCCCCAGTTCAAATCTGGGTGGCACCTCCAGTTTATAGTTTAAAACCTTTCTATAACAACGCGTGGATCTTTGGCAGAGTTGGTCGAATGCACTGGTCTTGAAAACCAGCGAGGGTCACACCTCCCAGAGTTCGAATCTCTGAGGGTCCACCAT
>JAYEGN010000042.1:0-19564 GCA_034659115.1 Campylobacterota bacterium | reverse complement strand
GTTGTTTGTTGGGTCTGATGGTGGGTCGTAAGGGTCAAATGATGCTACTCTTAGATCTGTGTTTACATCTACTTCGTCGCCATCTCTTGCATCAAACTCGCTTTCTCCTGCTTCACTTGATCTAGGAGCTTCATTGCCGGCAGCGGTTTCTAGGTTATCTGCATCACGGAGTCCTGTGTTTATATCTGTTTGTCCACCATCTCTTGTGGCAAATTGGCTTAAGCCTTCTTCAGTCTTTTCAATCTCCTCATCACCTGCAGCGGTTTCAAGTTGATCTGCATCACGGAGTCCTGTGTTTATATCTGTTTGCCCGCCATCTCTTGTGGCAAACAGATCTAGAACCTCTTCAGTTTTTTCAATCTCCTCATCACCTGCAGCGGTTTCCTCTAAATCATCTTCCTCTTTCTCTGCATCTTGAGCCTCTACTTCTGCGTATAAGCTCTCGTCTAGCACTCTATCTACAGTTTCAACCGCTAAACCATCTTCATCGCTTAAACCATCGATGAGTGAGCTGTCAAATGTTTGCTGTTGCAGACCATATAGAACAACATTATCAAGATTTGGTACAGCTATGCTTATTTGCGCTGCTTCAGAATTACCTTGATCTCCGAAAACTATCATATCTTGAAAAATTGTATCACCAACTTTGAGTTCGATTATGTTTCCGTCTGTATCTTTTGCAAAAAACTTACCCTCTATACTTTCTACTGTTCCAATAACTGTTGCCATAATGTCTACCTTTTGGAGAAATTTATTATTTTAAAGATTATAGGTTAATTTTTTAATTATTGGTATTGTCCTTAGGGACAGTATAGGTTTATGAGAAGGTGGAGGCTAGAGTTTGGAATGATGGGATATGGGGCGGTTTTTGAGTGAATCAAGAGATCTAATATAAAAAGCCAAACAACCACAAAGGGATAGTATCGTCATATCCAGATTCAATATTATCGATAGCTAGATAACTATTTTTTAAATCCTTAATCTGTTTTCTATCTTTTGATTTTCCACCAACTTCTATAATATATTTTTCATCAACTATGAAATCACCTTCATTATGATAGTGCAGTTGGTGATTTTGAGCTAGTTGTGAGACTATAAAACTTTCTCTTATTGAGCCTACATCTGCTTTAGCACAAAGAATATTAAATAAATTTGTTTAACAATATCGTCTATTTCAACAAAAGGGCTAAGGCTATTCTGTCTTTTACATGTAGTTTTGCATAGATACTGTGAGCATGTGCTTTTACTGTTCTTGGGGTGATACTCAGGTTTTCTCCTACTGCTTTATATGTCAGTCCATCTCTTAACATGTAGGCGACCTCTTTTTCTCTTTGAGAGAGTTTTTCCATAACCCATGATACATCTCTTTGGGGTCTTTGCGGTATTTGATTTATAAGTTGTGAGGTAAACTCTGGATGTAGCCAGACAAGCCCCTCTTTTATTGTTTCAACAGCAGATAGTAAAAAATGCTCTTTCATCAGTGCGTTTCCATACCCTTTTGCACCATAAGAAAGAACCTCTTTTGCTGTTTGTATATCTGGAGTACGATGAAGAACTAAAACGAGATTTGAGTCATCTGTAAGTGAGCGAATCATATCTTTTTGAGTAGCGTTAAATGCTGAAAAGTTTATAATAATTATATTGCCACTTGAACTATTAAGCTCATCTATATCATCAAAAACTACACATGTGTCTTTGAAAGATTTCTCCCAATAATCAAGCAAATTTATATCATCGCTATGTAGTATAATCTTCATAGTTACCGCTCCGTAAATGTGTATTGTTTAGTTTTTAATATAGGCTTAAGTATATAGTCAAGTACACTTTTTTGCCCTGTGATAATATCAACACTAACCGTCATACCCGGTATAATTTTCAATGGATTGATATCATCTCCTATGTGGTTCTTACTAGTTTTAATGCGAACAGTATAAAAAACATTGTCTTTTTGGTCTGTCACTGTATCTGCACTAATATGCACAACTTCACCAGTCAAGCCACCATAGATAGCAAAATCATAGGCTGAAAACTTCACGATAGCTTTTTGTCCAAAGTAGATAAAAGCGATATCTGAAGGTTTAATTTTTACCTCAACTAGAAGTGTTTGATCACTTGGTACTACCTCTATAATATCGGCACCTGGCTGAATAACACCACCGACAGTATGAACAAATAACTTCTGTACTATTCCGTGCATAGGTGAACGAACTATTGTTCTACTTACCTGATCTTGCAGTGCCGTAGAGTTTGCTCTTAAGCCTCTTAGCTCTGCTACTGATTCATTAAGTTTAACCTTTGCCTCACTTCTAAAGAGCAGGGTTGTTTCATCTATGCGGTTATCTACCTCTTTAATGGCTGATCTTAGTCTAGGGATAGACTTTTTTATAGCATTGTATCTATCTTCAATCTCGTTAGCTTCTCTTTGTAGTTTCAAAAAATCCATTTTAGAACTAACACCTCTAGCCACCATAGGCTTTGTCATACTCACTTCTTTATTTATCATAGTTAAAGAAGACTTCAGATGTTTTTCATGAGTTTTTGCTTCTGAAAGCTCATATTTTTTCTGTTTTAGCTGTTCTTTTAAAGCGTTGAGCTTTGAATCCAACTGCTTAGCATTAATGGCATAAAGACTTTTTTCATTACCCACAAAGATAGGCATTTTCTCTTCTAGCTCTTTAGATACAACAAACTTTTTACCACTTGACTCTGCTTTTAAGCGAGCTATTTTAGCTTCAATAGAATCTGCTTTAATAGAGTTAGTGCTAAAAGATGAACGAGATTTTTGATTATCTATTTTCAAAAGAATCTGTCCCTTGACTACATTGTCACCCTCTCTTACTAAGATTTCTTCTACTATACCACCTTCAAGATTTTGAATCATCTGATTCTGACCACTTGGGATAATCTCTCCATCACCTCGTGCTATCTCATCAATATAAGCAAAATTTGCCCATGCGATAAAACCAAAGATAGCTATAATCCAAAAGAACATAACTACTCTAAGCTTGCTCGGAGTAACTTGAAGCACAGCAGCACTTAAAGAGTGCATAAACTCATAGTCATGAGCAGAAAGGTTCTTGTTTAAGTTCTTTTTTGTATCGCCCATTTAGTTTCTCTTTTGAATCTTAATTCTAATCATTTTTAACACCGCCTAATTTCTTAGTAACATCATCTTTATCACCATCCAACAAGACCTTTGCATTATGCATCACTATCACTCTATCTACTAAACTCAAAAGCCCCATCTTTTGCGTTACTAAGATTAGGGTTTCTTTTTGAAACTCAACTTTAAATCTCTTCATAAGATTGTTTTCAGTTGTTTGATCCATAGCATTTGTTGGTTCATCCATCAGAAGTATAGAGTTGTTTTGCATCAATGCTCGAGCAACACCAACACTCTGTCGTTGTCCGCCCGAGAGTCCTGCCCCTCTCTCTCCAATCTGCATCTCAAAACCTCTAGGATGTGTTCTTACAAAGTCATCTACTCCAGATATTTGAGAAGCATATATCACATCTCCAATATCTGGATGAAGATCTGATGATATAATATTATCTTTTATAGTCCCTCTAAAAAGATTAATATCTTGCGGAACATATCCTATAGAACGACGCAAATCTGCAGGATCTATCTGTGATATATCTATATCATCAATAAATATACTGCCACTTGTTGGCTCATAAAGTCTTAGTATCAACTTAGCAATCGTTGATTTCCCTGAACCTATTCTGCCGATAATTGCAACTTTTTCACCAGACTGTATAACAAAACTTACTCTATCAAGTGCAGGAACCTCAGCCTCAGGATAGTTAAAAGTAACATCTTTAAACTCTATTTTACCTTGAAATGTTGGACGCTCAACAAACTCTTTCCCCTCTGGTCTTTCGAGTTCCTGAGAGATGATACTGTTAAGCGTATCGTATGATGACCTTGCATCAGAGTAGTTTGAAATCAAACCAGCTGCTTGTCCCATCGGAGCCACTGTTCGTGAAGTTAAGATTACTACTGCGATGAGTCCACCCATAGTAAGCTCAAACTCTTGAATCAAGTAAACCCCAAAAACAACTACAAACACCGTATTTAACTGAATAAATAGATTTGTAACATTTGGTATAGAGGATGATAGCATACGAGATTTAAGATTTTTTTCTGCTATCTCTCCTGTTGATTCTTCCCACTCCCACTGCTGTTTTCCAGACATACTCATAGTTTTTACTGTTTCTATATTTTGAAGAGTCTCAATCAAAACTCCATTTTTCTTTGCGCTTGCCTCATGAGAACTTTCTATGCTCTCTTTTAAAGGTTTTCTGATAAAAAGAGCGTAACTTAAAATAAGAAACATTGTAGCCATAGGAACAAAGACCAGATAACCACCTATATAATAGATAACAAGTAAAAATATAATTGCAAAAGGCAGATCTATAAGAGCGGTCATCGTAGCAGTTGTAAAAAAAGAGCGAACTGCCTCAAAATCTTTTAAATTGTTTGCAAATGAACCAACTGATTGCGGATGAACTGCCATCTTCAGGTTTAAAACTTTCTCAAAAATAATACTTGACATGATTATGTCACTTTTCTTTCCAGCAAGTTCTAACATGTAGCCACGAGTCAGCTTTAAGAAGAAGTCTAAAAGATAGACAAAAACTATACCAACAGTAAAAACCATCAGCGTTTCTTGGGCATTGTTAGGGATAACTCTATCATACACATTCATAGTAAAAAGTGGAGTAGCAAGCACAAAAAGATTTACGAGTAGTGATGCCCATAAAACATCTCGGTATATAGTGCTTGAAAGCTTTAGAGTACTCCAAAACCAATGTTTAGATTGCATCTCTAGTGTATAGCTTTTTTTAGAATCGTATTCAAATTTTTTCTTTAGTAAAAATCCATATCCCAGATACTCTTTTTCTAAATCTTCTACACTTACCCACTCTTGAGAGCCATCACCATCAGGATATATGATTTTAACTTCAGATCTATCTTCTGAAAATTTTTCTAGTATACATGTGTTGCCATTGCTAAGAAGAAGTATCATAGGAAGATGTAGCTGTAGCATAGCGGGGATTTCTCTTTTTATAAGAGAAGATTTAAGCCCTGCCCTAGCAGCTACTCTTGAAAAAAGTGATTTTGACTTGGAATCAACAGAGAAAAGCTTTGAATCTCCATCTTTGTTATACACAGGTAGACCAGATAGAAGTGCATCCGCACTAAATGGTTTATGGAATAGTTTTGTATAAAGAACTAAAGAATCCAACAGGGAGTCTTCTCTAACACTAACACCTATTCTTTCATTCATAGCTCACTATCCCTTTGTTTTGAGAACATATATAGTTACCATCACACGATTTGAAAGTTCACTAGAACTTGATGTGTCATCACTATATGCCATATCCCTGTCTCCTCGAGACTCAACAACAGTAATCTTTTCATCTATCTTATCGGCTATAAATGCTTCCTGTATGCTTTTTGCATAATCTTGACTTAACTTCTCGCCATCTTCACCGCTTTCGTTTGTGTGACCGATAATCTTTATAAGTATATTTTCATTTTTTTCTTGATATGCTCTAACTGCCTGAAGAATAGGATTGTAATCTCTTGGATCAAAGTAATATCTTGTAACATTACGATCATCATTCTCATCACTGCTTACTTCTGTACCGCTAAAAAAAATCATATCAAAACGAACAATCTCTTTAAAGTCTCCATCCATAAACATATCTAGTTTAGCTTTAGAGTCATTGTTATCCTTATGAAAACTATATCCATCATAAGTTCCAGCTACGAGTGCAGATGCAACAAGCAATCCTAATAAAAAAGTTTTCATTATATCTCCTCATCTCTTGTAAACAGATCTATATCAACACGACGATTTTTTATTCTTCCACTCTCTGTTGTGTTTTCTGCTATCGGTACCTCAAAGCCCTTTCCATCGGCCGTTAATCTAGATTCTTCAATACCATTTTTCATCAACTCTTGTTTTATAACATCTGCCCTCTCTAAAGACAGTGCTACATTGTACTCAGCATTACTCTTGCTTGTACGACTAGTGTGACCCACAATGTGAGCATCACATATTGGATATTCTTTCATATAGGTAGCTAATTCAGATATCTTATCTTTTGTCTCAGTTGGCAACTCAGAGCTTCCAGATGTAAAATTTGCTGCTATCGACACAAAGACGGCACATCCATCTACATCTACTTCATAATCTTGTGGTGTTTCAGGGCAGTCATCTTTGTAATCTTTCACTCCATCTATATCTCTATCAACCGCACATCCATCTCCTGAAACTATCGCACCTACTGGCGTTAAATCACAAGCATCTTTTGAATCTATAACTCCATCCATATCACTATCTCTCATCAATTTTTTACAACCATAAGGCATGATATTATTTTGAAAAAGAGAGTTATCGCAAAGATCTAGATTGTCTGCTATGTTGTCACTATCTACATCCAACTTAACTGGTAGAGTATCTAAAATCTCATCTGCTTCATCATCTGTATAGAGATTCACCTGTGATCTAAGCTTATCTGTATCACCAACTACACCTAGAACTAAGAGTCCCATAGCATCTAAGATACGGTATTTCGCTAAAAGCTCTTCATACTCAGCAGTAATTATTTGGCTTCTTGAGTTAATAACATCATTTTGAGAGGAGAGAAGATCAAGTAAAGAGCGACGACCTAAATCATACTCCTCTTCATAAAGAGCAAGTGTTTCTTCACTAAACTTACTATATTCACGAAGATCTACAAGCTGTTTTCCTATCATCTCATAAGCGTTCCAAGAAAGGTCTAAGCCCTCTATAACTTGGCGTTTAAGATCTCTTTTTATCTCCATCTCTTGATTGATTTTACTGAGATGTTTTTGAACATTAGCCGAATCTGATCCACCACGAAAAAGATTATAGCTCAGTATCAAACGAGCACGAAAACGATCATCTACAGAATCATAACCATTTTTTCCAACTTGAGTTCCATCGTCGCTATTATCATTGTAAAATTGAGAAAGTTCTAAATCAATTTTTGGATAGTAATCTTTTTTGCGTTGCTTCCACAATGATTGAGCACCTTTAATATTGTAGCGACTTACAAGAAGTGAGGGATTGTTTTCTACTGCATACATAGCTGCTACCTCTATACTTCTTGGCATAGCTACATCAAAGCTTGGTCTACTCATCTCGTTGAGATTAGGCATTCTTCCCAAAATTCTTCTGTATGAACACTGAGCATCTCTTGCATTATTTAACTGTACTGTAAGATTTGAGCGAGCAAGAGATAGAGCAGATTGAATCTTTTTGACTTCTGAATCAGTTGTTAAACCTGAATCAAAAAGATTTTTTACTTTATAATATATAGTTTCATTTATCTGCACATTTTCTCTAGCTGTTTGAGTAAGCTCATGCGTGCGTAAAACATTTGCATAAGAGGTTGTCATTTTAAACGCTATATCATTAGCTTTTTCTATGTAGTTATGAGCTGCCGCTAAGATTCTTGATTCTTCATAATCTACTTGATTCATAGTAGAAAAACCCTCAAAGAGGTTTTGAGTAAAGGTTAAAGATGTTTCATAGTTGCCATATTCGTTCTCATCAACTTTATGATTCCATTTATCACCAAAATCAAGGGGATCATCCTTGCCACCTTTAAGATTTCCTGCTTGACTATAGCCAACAGAAGCTCTCAGGTCGAGACTTGGATAATATCCTGACTCTGCAATATTAAGATCTTGCTGCGTAGCCCTAAAGTTTCTAAGCCTCTCTTTGATAACAGGATTTGTATTTAAAACCTCAATAACACTCTCTTGAAGAGTATAGCCTGATAGTGCCGTAGAAAGAATACAACTAACACCAACAAAACCTATAAAATATTTTTTTAACATTCCTAAACCCTTAATAAGTCAAAATAAAATTTACAAATGCTATTATTATAGCAAAATAAATTAAGATTACCGCTATAATAACAGATAATAGTGAGCAAGTAGTGAGTTTATGGATAAAAGTCTATAAATTATCATTATATTTCTATTTTATACCCTCTACCAAAGACATTTTCAATACTTCCCTCTGGTAATTTTTTTCTTAAATTTTTTATAATGGTCTTTAAAGAATCCTGTTTATCGTCAAAGCTATCACTCCAAAGACTCATTATAATACTCTCATATGTAAATACCCTGTTCTTATTGGAAAAGAGCAAATTTAGTAATATCTGCTCTTTATTTGTTAAGACTACCAAGCTGCCATAATGAAACAGCTCTGCCTTATCAAAATTCCAATAATATCCATCCCTTAAAGTTGCCCGTTTTTTTGATTTAACATCAAATGTTGAAAGTTCAGACACTACCATATCTAAAGCTTCTCTTAACTCACTTCTACTTATCGGCTTTATTAGATATTTTGTTAATTTTAATTCGGTTGCTTCTAACAAATATTTTGCATCTGAATGAGCCGTTAGCATAATCACTCTCGTTGTATGATCATATTCTCTTACCTGTCTAACTAAACTTAGTCCATTTAACTCAGGAAGATTTATATCTACTATCAAGATATCAGGTTTTTTTTCGTTGTATACTTGAAGACCCTCTCTGCCATCAACAGCTTCATATACATGTTCAAAAAGCCTCTTTAAATATTTTATATAATTTTCTCGTATCTCTTTTTCATCTTCCACATATAAAACAGAATAAGATTCTTTTTTATTGCTCATAAACAACTCCTAAACTTATTGGATATTATTATACTCTATATTTTTATAAAACTAAAAGCTATTTTGATTTATAATGGTAAGTAGTGTGAGATTTATTACAAAAGGGGTTTGTCGTGTTTATATCATCATACAATACATATATTCAGACCAATACCTCTAATCAACCTCCAAAAAGTAAAATCGAGAGTTCTAAAGAGAGTGCTACTTCATTTAAGTCGCAACTTTCTCAAGTTATTGTTGAGTCCAAAAATACTACAAACTTACCTATAGACTATATTTCTAACTATAAAGCTTTTAACAACAAACAAAAACTGCAAGAACAGCTTCAAAGCAGTGATTTAAACAGATATAAAAAGACAAATGAAAATCAAAATGCCAAGGTGGCTTATGAAGAGAATTCTAAAATGTTTTCCCTCTTTTTAGAACCACAAACTACTCAAAAACAGGTTTCACATGTAGACAAAAAACTACCTATTGAGCTACAAAAACTCCAAGAGAACATAGTACGACATGTGATGCTCAATACCTACTTAGAAAATGACAAATATTACCAAATCACCGCCTAATCTTCTATCCAAGCATCTGTTCTTAAAACTTTTTCATTATCAAACTGTTTTAATTTAAAAGCACTTAAACATCTACCCTCGCTAAAATCCATAACAGCTAGCTGAAGTATTTTTTTACACTTTTTAGGTATATCAAAATGCCCTTTCATCCCAGTTAAAAACTGCTTTAAAGGAACTTTGGAATCCATACCTATGACATTATCTCTGCAACCTGTTAGCCCTATATCAGTTAGATAAGCTGTGCCTTGAACTATTTGAAAATCATCTGTACCCACATGTGTATGTGTTCCAATGATTGCACTCACAGAACCTTGAAGAAGCATCATCATAGCTCTTTTTTCACTTGTAACTTCTGCATGAAAATCTAAAAATATATTTTGCACACCACTCTCTTTTAGGTCCGATACAGTTTGTCTTGCTTTTCTAAAAGCATTATCTACTAGTGGCATAGAGTAGTGACCCATTAAGTTAAGAACTGCTAATTTTTCACCATTTATATCGTATATCTTACATCCAGTTCCATCTACATCATCTGGGTAGTTATGCGGGCGAAGAAGTTCATGAGTTTTAAAAAGGGGGATAATATCTTTTTTATCCCAAGAGTGATTGCCACCAGTCATACAATCAACTCCATAAGAGAGAAGCTCATCAGCATTTTTTGAAGTAAGACCAAAACCATGAGAGGCATTTTCATAGTTCGCTACTACAAAATCAATCTTATACTCTTGTCTAATATTTTGAAGATGACTCTTTAGCATCTCTCTTCCTGGACGACCAACTATATCACCTATAAAAGCTATTCTCATTATGTTTCTTGTGTTAATTTAGATTCAAAATCATATCATAAATCTCTTAAACTTGATTTGGAGTAAAGGTAAATCAAAACTAAGAAAGCTTTATAATCCTCTCATGCATTTGTTATTTAAACAGCTTTTTACTATAATATCTCTTTTAATTATAATTAGGAACAGATATGAAAAACAAAAAAATTATTACACTAGGTTTTGCATCTATCTTGCTTGCTTTATCTTTACTCTTTTCTACAAATCTTTTTGCTTCAAATGAGCATGAAGATGAAGCTTCAAGACTTCAATCTCTTGCAAAGTTTACAAAGGTTATAAGCATAGTTGAGCAGTACAATGTAGATGATGTAAGCATAGAAGATCTTATGGATAAGGCACTTCAAGGTATGATGAGTAATCTTGATGCACACTCAAACTATCTTACTCAAAAAGACTATAAAAAACTCAAAGTACAGACTGATGGTGAGTTTGGTGGACTTGGTATCACTGTTGGTATTCGCGATGGAGCACTTACTGTTATAGCACCCATTGAAGGAACGCCAGCAGATAAAGCTGGATTAAAATCTGCTGATATTATCTTAAAAATAAACAAAGAATCAACACTCAATATGACCATAGATGAAGCGGTATCTCTTATGAGAGGCAAGGTTGGCGACCCTATCAATATCACTATAGTTAGAAAAGGCGAAGCTAAACCTCTTTCTATCGACATCATAAGGGGTATCATTACCATAGAATCTGTTTATACAAAAACTATCGGTGATGATATACTCTATGTCCGCGTAACAAGCTTTGATAAGAAAGTTGTTGAAGATGTAGCCAAGGCTATAAAAAAGAAACAAGCGATGACTAAAGGTATCGTTTTAGATCTCAGAAACAACCCTGGTGGACTCCTTGATCAAGCTGTTGGCTTGGTCGATCTTTTTGTAGATAAGGGAGAGATAGTATCTCAAAAAGGTCGTAAAGAGGCTGATAAGCAAGTTTATAGTGCCAACTCTAACAACACCTTAACTCAAGTTCCTCTTATTGTTTTAGTAAATGGGGGAAGTGCAAGTGCTTCTGAAATTGTAAGTGGAGCACTTCAAGACCACAAACGAGCTGTAATTTTAGGTGAAAATACATTTGGAAAGGGAAGTGTTCAAGTTGTACTTCCTATCACCGACAAAGAGGCTATCAAGCTTACAATAGCTAGATATTATCTTCCAAGTGGTAGAACTATTCAGGCAGTTGGTGTTAAACCAGATATAGAGGTCCATCCAGGTGAAGTTAAGACTTATGAAAATGGATTTTCTCTCAAAGAAGCTGACCTTAAAAAACATCTTGAAGAGGAGTTGGTAAAAGTTACCGATGATAAAGAGCAAAATCAACAAAAAACAAAAGAAGATAAGAGTAAAAAAGATATAATTACAAAAGAACAGCTTTACAAAGATATTCAACTCAAAGAGTCAGTTGATATTATAAAAGCATTGATAATCATAAAAGGATAAAAGTATGGAAAAAAGAGAGCTATTGTATGAAGGTAAAGCAAAAAGATTGTTTTTAACTGATGATGAAAACTTAGTAATTTCAGAGTTTAAAGATGATTTAACAGCATTTAATGGTGAAAAAAGGTCTAGTGAAGTTGGAAAGGGTGCCCTAAACAACAAGATCTCAACAGAACTTTTTAAACTTTTAGAAGAAAATGGGGTTCAAACTCACTTTGTAGAGATGCTAGATGATAACCACATGTTGCATACAAAAGCAGATGTAATTCTTATAGAGGTTATTGTTAGAAATATAGCAACAGGAAGTCTTACTCGTAACTTAGGCATCGAAGATGGAACAGTTCTACCTTTTACTTTAGTTGAGTTTGATTATAAAAATGATGATCTTGGCGATCCTAAACTCAATGATCAACATGCACTTATATTGGGGCTAGTAGAGTACCAAGATGAACTTGATAAACTTCGCAGAATGGCAAGAGATATAAACGATATACTACACCCATACTTTTTAGAAAAGGGTCTTAATCTTGTTGATTTTAAACTTGAATTTGGAAAAGATGCAAGTGGAAATATCATCCTCGTTGATGAGATTTCACCTGATAACTGCCGTTTTTGGGATGTAGAGAGTGGCGAGAAGATGGACAAAGATAGATTTCGTCAAGGTCTTGGTGGATTGAAAGTGGCTTACGAACAAGTGTTAAATAGAATTTTAGGAATATAAGATGATAAAAGCGATAGTAAATATTAGTTTAAAAGCGGGTGTTTTAGATTCTCAGGGAAAGGCTGTTCATCATGCATTGGACTCTCTTCATTTTGAAGGCGTAGATGATGTAAGAGTTGGCAAACAGATCATCCTAAAACTTGCAACAGATGATAGAACTCAAGCGATGATAGATGTAAGAAAGATGTGTGAAGATCTCCTTGCAAACACTGTAATAGAAGATTATAGCGTAGAGTTAGTCTGATGAAAGTTGTTATTCTTCAATTTCCAGGAACAAACTGCGAGTATGATACTCAACATGCTTTTGAAGAGTTAGGTGCCTCGACTGAGATACTTTGGCATAAAGCTGAGTCTATTGCAGATGATGCAGATCTTTTAGTGGTTGCTGGTGGGTTCTCTTATGGAGATTATCTAAGAAGTGGAGCGATTGCAAGATTTAGCCCTATTATGAAAGCTGTAGCAGACTATGCTGCTAGTGGAGGGAAAATTCTTGGTATATGTAATGGTTTTCAAGTCTTAACAGAAGCTGGGCTACTTCCAGGAGCATTAAAAAGAAATGATAATCTACATTTTATATCTAAGTACCATCACCTAAAAGTTATCAGCAGCGATAATACCTTCTTAAAAGAGTTCAGCAATAGCGATGTTGTTAATATCCCCATAGCACACCATGATGGGAACTATTTTATCGATGAAGATGGCTTAAAAGATTTAGAGCAAAACAATCAGATACTTTTAAAATACAGTGACGAGGCTGGTGAGATTAAAAATCCAAATGGCAGTACTGATTCTATCGCTGGCATCTGCAATAAAGAAAAAAACATATTTGGTCTTATGCCTCACCCAGAAAGAGCTATGGAGCTTTTACTTGGAAGTGATGATGGTATTAAGATGCTTAGAGGATTTTTAAAAGAGTGATTCGCTTAATATTTTTAGGGTTCTTATCTTTTTGGATCCTAAACGCAAATGAAACTACCACCACCATCGCTAGCACCGATGCAATTCAAGAGACAAATCAAACAATTTCTACACAAAACCTACCCAAAGTTTTATACCTAAATTTTCAAAAAATACCTAAGAGAGTTATAAAGGGTGAGATATTTTCTATAACTTTAAAAACTTTATCTACAGTGCAATACTTTACAGATATAACTTATGAGCTTACAAATCAAAAAGGTTTAAAACTTTTAAACGATTTTCCAGATAGAGATTTCGATTCAAAATACTACTATGATACTTTTTACTTTTTAACAACATCAAGCAGTGCTGTAATCCCTAATTTTACAGCACACCTCCATGATTATAATGAAAATATATATAAACCTACAACGCTTTTTGGTAAAAAACTAAATGTTGTTACTCTCAATCCTAAAAAAAACTTCTCTAATATAATCGCAGATTCTTTTAAACTGCTTCACTATAAAACAAGCTCCTACGACAATAAGCACAATATAGTAGTATTTATAGCAACTGCGCACAACTCTGACATAACCGCTTTTCATCTGCAAAATATATTTAAACAGGGCATAGAATCTGTTGAAGAGTCTTATCGTGATTCTAAGATAGTTTACTATAGCGTTATTGACAAAAAGATTCAAAATTTTTCATTTTCCTACTTCAATCTTAAAAAAAACAGATTTATGCTTGTCAATATTCCTATCATAGTTGTCGATGATAGCGTAACAACCCAGAGTGATTTAAAACCAACAGATCAATCTCGCGAAAAACTAAAGATGAGTATAGCAGCAGCGATAGCGTTTATCTCATTTGGATTTATCTTATGGAGAAAAAAATATATCTATTTGGTTTTTATCATTATTCCACTCATATATATTGTATATATTGCAAAACCATCTCAGGAGGTTTGCATTAAAGTAGGTTCAGATATTCATCTTCTTCCAGTAAATAATGGAACTATATTTGAAAAAACAGCAACACGCTACTATCTACCAAAAGAGGGAAGTGTTAAGAACTTTGTTAAAGTAAAGCTAAAAAATGAAAAAATAGGTTGGGTTAAAAATGAAGATACTTGCAAATATTAGTTGGCTATTTGCTACTACAGTTATATTTGTTGCATTAACTATTCTAATACTGATATTTTATATCGTTCCAACACCATATGCTCCAAAAACTTCAGCATGGATCATACGCTTAAGCACTTTTTTTAGAGTAGATATAGATGGAGAAGAGGATGCAGATACAGATATGTTTCTTATCAATCATCAAAGTGATTTAGATATAGCCATAATGGAAACAATTTCTAAAAAAGATTTAGCATGGGTTGCAAAAAAAGAGCTTTTTGATATTCCTTTTTTTGGTTTTGCATTGAAACTTCCAAAAGATATACCGGTTCAAAGAGAGAGTAAAACATCGCTTATAAAACTTCTTAAAGATGCAAAAAATAGATT
The DNA here is from genome assembly GCA_034659115.1 of Campylobacterota bacterium. Classification (GTDB taxonomy): domain Bacteria; phylum Campylobacterota; class Campylobacteria; order Campylobacterales; family Sulfurimonadaceae; genus Sulfurimonas. The sequence goes on along the minus strand of JAYEGN010000042.1, from coordinate 4,876 downwards.
GGATATGGGAAAAACTATCACAATGTTTCCAGAAGGAACTCGTTCAACAAAAGGAAAGATGCTTCCATTTAAATCTGGTGCAAAAGTCATAGCCGACAAATATAAACTACTCGTTCAACCTGTAGTTCTTATGCAAACATCAAAATATTATAATATAAAAAAGTTTTACTACAAACCAGGCAGGATTAAAGTTATATATATGGACTCATTTATAGCCGATAGAAGTGACAAAGATTGGTTGAAAAATCTAAGAGTTAAGATGCAGGAGGTGTACGACAATGAGTTGGCAAACAATCCTAGCCATAGGTAGTGGAGGTTTTATCGGTGCTGTTTTAAGAGCCTATTTCAATGGTTTAATCTCTCATAAATTGCCGCATGAACTCCCTTTTGGAACTCTTGGAGTAAACCTGTTTGGTAGTTTCTTGATGGGCATACTAATAGCATACTTTATGTACACAACATTTTTCTCACTCCATGTAAAATCATTTTTAAGTACTGGTATATTAGGAGCACTCACAACATACTCAACATTTGCTATTGAAAGCTTTTTGCTCCTAGAGGGAGGTCATATATTTTTAGCTTTAGCCAATATCTCACTTAACGCTTTTGGAACTATCTTTATGGCAGGAAGCGGGTTTTATGTAACGAAACTATTTTTAAAGTAGGTATAAGATAAAAAATGAACTATAACTTTAAAACATCTACATGTAGAAAAAATTCAAATGCAGAAAAATATACTTTAAGAAAAAAGTTGTTTGGTAGTGAAGATATTATGCCTGTTTGGGTTGCTGATATGGACATAGATACCCCCGATTTTGTTTTAGATGCTGTTAAAAAACGCCTAGAGCATCCTATTGTCGGTTATGAAGAGGTTCCAGTAGGTGCTTTTAAAGCACAGATAGGATGGATGAAGAAAGAGCATGGGGTTGCGTTTGAACTTGAAGATATGATCTACTCTCATTCAGTTGTCGCCTCTATGAATTTAGTCATAGATACCTTTAGTGAAGTTGGCGATAAAATCATCGTTCAAACTCCCGTATATCCTCCTTTTTTTCACAGTGTTATAGAGCATAAAAGAGAACTCTTAAAAAATCCACTTAAGCTTAATGATGACGGAAAGTATACGATTGATATTGAAAACCTTAAGTCTCAAATAGATGATAAAACAAAAATCTTACTTCTATGCTCACCTCACAATCCCGTTGGAAGAGTTTGGAGGAGAGAGGAGCTTGAAGAGATTTTAGAGATTTGTCTTCAAAACAATATTATTGTTTTTAGTGATGAGATTCATTGTGACCTAGTTTATAGCTCACATGTGCATATACCTTTTGCATCTCTAAACCAAAAAGCAAGAGATATATCTATAACAGCCATAGGTGTTGGAAAAACATTTAATATGGCTGGCTTTGCAATGAGCAGTGTAGCAATACCCAACAAAGAGTTAAGGCAAAGGTATCTTAAAAGCTCTAAGCGTGTTCATTTTGCACAGGGAAGTGTTCTTAGTCATGTTGCTTTTGAAGCAGCATATAGAGATGGTAAGTTATGGGTAGGGGAGCTAAGAGAACATCTATGGCAAAACTATATGATGCTCAAAAAACTTTGCGATAGGTATAGCCCGTTTATAAAGATAACGCCTATCGAAGCTACATATCTAGCGTGGCTAGATTGCAGAGGGATGCATATCTCAAATAAAGCACTGAGAAAGTTTTTTACCAAAGATGCAAAACTTGGACTCAATGCCGGCTTAAGCTTTGGCAGAGAGGGAGATGGCTATATGAGGTTGAATTTTGCAGTATCATCTGCTAAAATGTCAGAGATTGCTTTACGATTAGAAAAAGCACTTAAAACTTTAGGAGAAAAAAATGACACAGATAAACTGGGATGAATATAAAACATATAAAAAACAATCAGCCAAAGATGATAATTTTATAATATTATTGGACTTTATAAGAAGTTATTACAACACGACAAACGAGGCTCACATATACGATATCTTAGTGGATGATGAGTTGTCTCAGATGATGCTTGATAAACGAGATATAAAAACTCCAGAAGATTTAGAAAAATATCTTTACACCTCTGCAATGTAAAAATTGTAAGCATATGGATAAAAATCTAAAAAGAATAGACTCTTTTTTAGAAAAACATCATGTGATGAGTCTTGCTACCTCAGATGAGGAATCTCTTCATGTTTGTAATCTTTTTTATGTTTTTGACATACAAAACCACTCCTTTATAGTTGCAAGTGGTGATGAAACAACACATGTGAGGCATATCTTAAAAAACCCAGATGTGGCAGGGAGCGTTGTTCTTGAAACCAAAACAGTAGGTAAAATACAGGGAGTTCAGTTTAATGCAGCTGCTACTTCTTTAAAATCTAGCGCACTAAAAAAACTCTATTTTAAAACATTTCCTTACGCTTTAGCGATGAATCCTAAGTTGTGGCAAATCAAAGTTAACTATTTTAAACTCACCGACAATAGACTCGGATTTGGAAAAAAGATCATCTGGAGGGATACCTCTGTTTAAACAAAGAGCAATCCACACCACTGCTCTGAAAAACGACTATTGAGGGTATCTGCTGTGATTTAAAGCCATACGCTCTACATCCATGGGGCCTGTTTTTTTCCCAAGTTACAAAATAATGTTCACATCTTCTACAGTTAATTCTTTTCACACTACACCATACTTTAATTTTAAGTAGCGTATTGTACAATAAACGAATTAATTTATCACAAAGAGATACTAATGGATAAGATACTACTGATGTTACAACTTCAAGCACAGCTTAATGATGTGACAAATGGCGAGAATTGGACAAGGGGCGTTACTCAAAATGGCAAAACTATAAACTGGAAACGATGCATCTATATGGAGTGTGCAGAGATGATAGATAGTTTTTCATGGAAACATTGGAAGAGCATAAACAGAGATGCAGACTGGGACAATCTACAGATAGAAGTTATCGATGTATGGCATTTTATCATGAGTTTGGCGATAGAAAACTACTCTAAAAATCTCAGAGGTGGCATTGAAGATTTAGCTATCAATATTTCAAATCTTGATAGTTTCTCAAAAATAGATACAAACAATGAGCTTTTTTCTTCTCAAAAGGAGATAATATACAAAGTAGAGAGCATTATGCTTATATCTTTAAATAGAGAAAATCTTGATTTAGAACAGTTAATTACCGATTTTTTTGATCTGCTTCTTATGAGTGGTCTTAACTTAGAGAGTTTATATCGACTATATGTTGGAAAAAACATACTCAATCAATTTCGTCAAGATAATGGCTACAAGGAGGGTTCCTATATCAAGGTTTGGAATGGTGACGAAGACAATGTAGTTATGAAAAGAGTTTGGGAAGAACGCTCAAGTATAAAACCAGAACAACTATACAAAGAGTTAGCAAAACTATATATGGCGTTAAACAAAAATTAATGGATACTATACTTGAAGTTAAAAATCTATCCTTTGGGTATAGTAAAGATTCTTTACTTTTTGAAGGGTTCTCTATAGCTTTAAAAAAAGGGGAGATAAAAGCGATTGTTGGTGCTAGTGGAGCTGGAAAAAGTACACTCTTTGAATTGATACTCAACAACCTTACACCTCTCAATGGCACTATCACATGTGAGAGAGCTTCAGAAGTGTATCAAGATCCATATAGCTCATTTCATCCAAGTTACTCACTCCTAAACCAGATAGAAGATGTAGCATCAACAAAAGATCTTAAAAAACACCTAAACAGTATCGAGCTTGATTATGAACTACTCCTAAAACTCCCGCATGAACTCTCAGGCGGACAACTTCAACGAGCTTCAATATTAAGAGCGATGCTAATGAAACCAACGCTTCTACTGTTGGATGAACCAACATCAGCACTTGATAATGTGATACAACTAGAGGTGATGAGAATGCTAATAGATTCCTTGGATGATATGGGCATGTTGCTTATAACGCATGACTTAGAATTGGCAAAATGGTGTGCTGATGAGATTGTTATGCTATAATTAGTTTCCACATAAAGGTACTCAATGAAAATATTTATAAGTTTAGCTTCTTACTGCGATGAACTACTATTTTTTACTCTTAATGATTGTATAGCTAAAGCCAAAAACCCACAAAACATCTTCTTTGGTGTTGTTGATCAAAATGATGAATCTCAAAAAGAAAAGATTGAGAGCCTACCTTTTTCAAAACAGATAAGATATGTATATATCAACAAAGTTGATACCTATGGTGTGTCTTGGGCTAGAAATATAGTTTTTTCACTACTTGATGATGAAGAGTATATGCTTCAGATAGATTCTCATACTCTATTTGAAAAGAACTGGGATGAAACACTTCTCAATCAACATGCAGAGTTACTAAAAATCTCTAAAAAACCGATTATATCTACTTATCCTTATGGATTTACTATAGATGATGATGGCAAGCCTGTTTATAAAGAGCACTCTAAAGCATGGGTTTTAGAGCTAAGACCTCACCCCGATACAAAACTCAAAGAGCATGATGCTGTTTTAAGATTTAGAGCAGAGCATAAAAAATCAACTACCCCTATAAATGGATGTCACATGGCTGGAGGATTTATTTTTACAACTACCAACTTTATAGAGGAGGTTCCATATGACCCATATCTATATTTTCATGGAGAGGAACAGAGTCTTAGCATAAGAGCCTATACTAGAGGTTGGGATATCTATCATCCCGCTTGGATACCCCTGTATCATCACTACAAGCAATCTGGTACTAGCTATACTACTCACCATTGGCATAAGGATATCCAAAATAAAAGATCTCTAAACTACAGTTACTTAAAACAAAGAGCAAACAAAAGGATACGCAGATTATTTTACGAAGATGGCATGAAAGGCGG
>JAYEGN010000041.1:0-19799 GCA_034659115.1 Campylobacterota bacterium | reverse complement strand
TGCCTTGAGTGCAATGATAGTTTAAATTTTTTATTCTTATGGAATTATTTGGGTAATAATATGCATAAAGATAAAAAATTTAAATTTACCTTGTCTTTAACTTAAATTTAATTATCTTTAAGCTAAAATTGCGAACTTAAATTTCATGAGAAGGACTCATATATGGCAAATCACAAGTCATCTATTAAGAGAATTCGTCAAACGATTAAAAAAACAGAAAGAAATCGTTTCTACAGAACTCGTCTTAAAAATATTGTAAAAGATGTTACTACTGCAATTGAAGCAGGAAACAAAGAAGAAGCTGAAGCTGCATTTAAAACAGCCAATCAACAAATTCATAAATTTGTAAGCAAAGGTATCTTAAAAAAAGAAACTGCTGCTAGAAAAGTTAGTCGTCTACACAAATCTGTAAACGCTATATAGTTAGAGCATAATAATGCTTGCAGATAAACTCACACCGTTTATCACCCGCTATAATGAACTTAGCGAACTGCTAAGTTCACCTGACATCACTTCTGACATCAAAAAAATGACAGAACTCTCCAAAGAACAATCAAGCCTTTTGCCAATTGTTGAAAAAGCTAAAGAGTATCAAGCTTTAATATCTGATATTGCAGATACAAAAGAGATGCTTAGTGATGCAGAGATGGGCGAAATGGCGAAAGAGGAACTTAAAGAACTTGAACCTCAAAAACCAGAGATAGAAGAAGAGATTAAGATGCTTCTTCTACCAAAAGATCCAAATGATGATAGAAATATTATTGTAGAGCTTCGTGCTGGTGCTGGTGGAGATGAGGCTGCTATCTTTGTTGGAGATCTGTTTGATGCCTATACAAGATATGCAGATTTAAGAGGTTGGAAAATCGAGATAATTTCTACTTCACCATCTGAATCAGGTGGGTTTAAAGAGGTTACTGCCCTCATCAAAGGTGAACAGGTTTATAGTAGATTGAAATACGAAGGCGGGACTCATAGAGTTCAGCGTGTTCCAACAACAGAGTCTCAAGGTCGTGTTCATACCTCGGCAATCACAGTAGCAGTTATGCCTGAGGTTGATGATGTTGAAATTACTATTGAAGAGAAAGATCTCAAAATTGATGTTATGCGTTCATCTGGTTGTGGTGGTCAGTCGGTAAATACTACAGATTCAGCTGTTAGAATCACTCACCTGCCAACAGGTTTAGTAGTCACTAACCAAGATCAAAAATCACAACATAAAAATCGTGAAAAAGCGATGAAAGTTCTTAAAGCTAGACTTTATGATTTAGAGATGCAAGAGCAGCAATCTGAAAATGCAGCTGAGAGAGCAGCTCAAGTAGGAACAGGAGATAGAAGTGGAAGAATCCGTACTTACAACTATCCCCAAAATCGTATGAGCGATCACAGAATCAATCTTACATTATACCGCTTAAATGAGATTATGAATGGTGGACTTCTTGATGAAGTTGTTGAACCACTTATCACAGATCATCAAGCTAAAATAGTTGAAGCGGCTGGACTCTAAACAGTCCAGTCAGTTGTAAAAGTATTTTTTACTCTTCCCTTAAAAGTTATTGTTCTATCATTCATCCCAAGATAGAGTGTCTCGCCACTTTTAGGATAAACTTCTATGGAATCACTCACTTTTTCTTCCATTAAAGCTCTATAAAAACAAGCCGCCATTCCAGTTCCACATGCTAAAGTTTCATCCTCTACACCACGCTCATAAGTTCTGACTCTTAAGTTTTGACCCTCTACATGTAGAATATTTACATTTGCATTATATCTGTAACGAAGCTCTCTCGCCTCCTCTATGTCAAACTCCTCTATAGCATCAGTAAAACTAACAAGATGGGGGACACCGGTATCGACAAGCCACCAAGATTTAGCATTAAACTCTATATTTTTATCTAAAATCTTAGGAGGAGTTAATTCACTTAAAACCATAGATCCATCTACTTGAGCATTGATAACTCCAGCTTCACTTAAAAAACTCATATTTTTTGGTGCTAAACTATGCATAAAAGCATAGTGAGCACAAGCTCTTGAGCCATTCCCACACATCTCTGCTGTAGTTCCATCAGAGTTATAGAACTGCCACTCAAAATCATATTTTTCATGAGGGACAATAACAATAAGTCCATCTGCCCCTATACCATCTTGACGATGGCACATCTCTTTTGCTAATTCAGTTCTATCTTTTTTTATACCGGAGTCAAAGATAACAAAATCATTTCCGTTAGCACTATATTTTGAGATTTTCATAGATATTTAGCCTTTATAATTTCAACAAAATTTTCAACTTCTTGCTGAAGATGTTTAAGGTTTTTAGAGTTATCTATAACCCAAGTAGCTTTAGCTTTTTTATCATCTATGGGCATCTGAGAAGCTATTCTTTTTAATGATTCCTCTTCACTGTATCTATTTCGTTTTATAAATCTCTCTAGTTGTATCTCTTTTGGGGTGTAAACAACAACGGAGTTTTTAATATTATAAGCATCATTCTCAAAAAATAGCGGAATATCTATAAGGTATGGAAATTTAAAAGCATCTTGTTTAATACTTTGCTTTTGGATTTCAGAACGAATTTTTGGGTGAAGAAAATCTTCGAGAGTTTTCTTAGCTTGTGAATTTGAAAATACCATAGAGCCAAGTAGAGCTCTATCTACTTTGGAACTGTTTAGATACTCCCAACCAAAAGTTTCCTCAACCCAAGCAGAAGAGTCATCTAAAATCTTATGTGAAATCAAATCAGCATCAATAACTCTCATCCCATTTAAGGCTATAAGAGATGCAACAGTACTTTTTCCTGTTGCAATACCACCAGTTAAAGCTATCGCATATTCAAATGCCATCAGTTTTTAATAATGCCTAAATACTCTTTTCGAATATAGTTAGGCATAGCAAATGCTCCAAGATGTACATCACAATTATAAAAGTTATTTCCATCAATCATATCAGATCTTTGTAAGATTATATCAGCAGTTGGGTGATACTCTTTTGAAGCTAAAAGTGCAGTTGAGCCATCTCCTAAGTTATAGGGCATAACTATTTTAAAAAACTTTCCAAGTGAAGAAATAATAGTTTTGTTGGCTTCAACTTCATCCAAAGATGGATGAACCATAGCGACTTGAGCGTCCTCTTTTACAATACGGTTTAGTTGAGCTATTAAAATAGCATCAGCATCCATTTCACATATAACAACATCAAAATTTGTATCTTTAAGTTTACTAACTGCATCTAAAGAACACTCGATAGCTGTTGTTGTAATCTCATTATATTTTAAAGTTTCTTTTGCGATAAGCTCAGCGCTGTCACTAATGATTAAAATATTTTGAGGATTTTTACTTGTACACATCGGTACATGTAGCATCATTTCAGGGTAAATAAATTCTTTCATTTTAATAATTCCTTATTCAATTACTGCGATTTTAGCATATTAGGATTAATTTTACTTAATATAGATATAATTACAAAAAAATTTAAGGGTATTAAAATGGATTTTAACAAAATTAGAAAGTTTTGTAGAGTTTTTCGTATTATTTTAGGGTTAGCATTGATTGTAACTGGTGTTATCACGGGTATTTTTTGGTTCTACTTAGGTGTTATCCCTCTTATTGCTGGAGCTGTAAACTTTTGTCCACTATGTATCATTACTAAAAAGTGTGATCTAGCAAATTCGGAATCATAATATGGGTCAAATTAGCTACAAAGATGCAGGTGTTGATATAGATGCAGGAAATAGTTTTGTAGAAAACATCAAACCACTTGTAAAAGCTACAAAGATTCCAGGCGTAATGGGTGGTATTGGTTCTTTTGCTGGTGCTTTTGAGCTTCCAGCAGGCTTTAAAGAGCCTGTAATGCTTGCGGCAACTGACGGAGTTGGAACAAAATTAAAACTCGCTATTGACAGCGGTATTCACAATACTGTTGGCATAGATTTAGTTGCGATGTGTGTAAATGATTTACTATGTAACTTTGGAACTCCATCATTTTTTCTTGATTACTATGCAACTGGTAAACTCGATGTTAATGTTGCTACAGATGTAGTTGCAGGTATAGCTGAGGGTTGTATCCGTAGTGAATGTGCTTTAATAGGTGGAGAAACTGCTGAAATGCCAGGAATGTATAATGAAGATGATTATGACTTAGCAGGTTTTGCTGTTGGTGTTGCTGAGAAATCTGAGATGAACAGAGTTGCACTAGTAAAAGAGGGGCAAAGACTTATAGCACTCCCTAGTTCAGGTCTTCATTCAAATGGCTTTTCACTAGCTAGAAAAGTTTTATTTGAAAAAATGAATATGAAGTTCGAAGATGATTTTAATGGAAAACCTTTAATTGAGGTATTATTAGAACCAACCAATATCTATGTTAAAACTTTTAAAACACTCAAAAATGAGATAGTAGCTATGGCTCATATCACAGGTGGTGGTATAGTTGAAAACCTACCTCGTGTTCTACCTGAAAATTTAAAAGCTGTAGTTCAAAAAGACTCTATAAAAGTTCTTCCTATCTTTGAACTGATGGCACAGCATGTAGATAGAGAAGAGATGTATAGAGCATTTAACATGGGTGTAGGAATGATACTTGTGGTAGATGAGTCTAATGTCGAATCTGTTTTATCTAAAACAGATGGATATTTAATCGGTGAGATTCAAAAAGGTTCACGAGAGGTAGTTATGCTCTAGTGGGTCACTGCAAACAGGAGCATACAATTTTCCCCGACTTCGTCACTTTTAAATACAAAACCCCACTTAAACTACTGTCACTCCGGAGTTAATCCGGAGTCTAGGTTAATAGATATAAAGCTCTTCTTCTACCCCGATATATGGCTTAATAATCTTATCTGTTGTAATTTGAAGTTTTTTAGCAATTTTTGGATTTACTATATAGCTAATCCAAGTAGTCTTTATCTCATCACCCTTTTGTAGTTTTGGTACCTTGTATTTAATAACCTTTGAACTACTAGCTTTTAAGTTTCTGTTTATTTTGTATCCTATAGCTTTATTTGGAAGTGAAGCTTTCCCATCAGCATCTTTTAGAACAATGATAAATGTTGCCTCTTTATCTTCAAGAGGGCTATCTTTAAAGTTACTCCAAATTATTTTTTTATCTCTTCTTATAACCGTTTTGGCAAATTTCAGCCTCATCGGATGGGTAATGATAGAGTGCCCCATTTTATTATCAATAGTAAGCTTTAAAACCTCATCTTTATAGGCTAACTCAATTTTAACTGCTTTTTTAACCATCTCTGCTGAATGTACACCTAAAAACTCATGAGACGCATAACTATCTCTTACCCCTTTATCTTTTTTCTCGATGGTACCTGGAGTTGATGGCATGTGACAGCCTATGCAGTCACTCGTTTTATCAAGCTGGTTTTTAGTGTTGCAAACTTCAAATCCCAACTTGTTTTGCTTATGCGAATGACAACCCATGCAGACTTCACTATTTTTATATAGCTCGTTACTCTCAGAGTGATGTTCATTGCTCTCGTAAGGTTTTTTCAGGTTTCCAAAGACAGTTGGTTTTTTTTCACCTTTATAGTTTGAAAAATTAATATTTTTAGACGCACCATGATATATCTTACTAATTTGATGACAGTAGAAACAGGATACTCCATCTGCTTGTCTATGTTTTGATTGGTCTGGTTGCTGCTCTCCACTCATAACAGCTCGCAAATATTTTGTAGCAGGCATATGACAAATTGCACATGCATATTTATCTTTATTGACAGCATTTTTAACTTTTCTATGAACCTCATCTTCAAAAATTGTTGATTTGTGGTGCATCGATGCTACATGTTCACGATATATATTTTCATGACACTCATTACAAGACTCAGAAGATGGATACACAATTTCTGCATTTAGGTAGATATTTAACACTACCAAGATAGCTAAAACAAACTTCATAACAAACTCCATATTTAAAATAAAAATTATTATACCCTTATTTGTCTTATAATTAATATTTTACTAAATTATATTTCATCCATAATAGTTGGGCATCTTTGTTACCAGCACCTATAGATTTCTCTGCCCATTTTTTTGCTTTAACAAACTCCTCTTTGCCACAGTATATCTCTGCAAGGAGGTAGTATGCACCCTCATCTCCCATAGCAGCATCTTTTTCAAGCCATTTTAGAGCCTTGTCAAACTTAAGAAGCTGCATATATACTATCCCTATATTTTTCTGCGCTTGTTTGTTTCCTTGCGATGCTGCATCTTCAAGAAGCTCCGCTGCTTTTGTGATATTTTGATCAGTTGCATCTCCTCTGTAGTACATAAGAGCTAGATTATACTTCGCATTTGTATTGTTTTGCTCTGATGCTTTTGACAACCATTTAAAGGCATTGTCGCTATCTTGAGCAACATTTTGTCCTGTAAGATAGATCATTCCTAAATCATTTTGAGCTCTTACATCTGAGAGCTCTGCAGCTTTTAACAACCAAGAGATAGCTTTTTTTGCATCTTTTTCTACTCCCATGCCGTTGAAGTAAAGATAGCTTAGTGCATTTTGAGCCGTAGTGTCACCAGCTTTTGCACTTTTTTCATATAGCTTAAACGCTAAAGCATAATCATTTTTTTTAAAAGCTTGCAGGGCTTCTTTTGTACTTCCGCTAAGCGCTATAGATAATATAGCTATAGATAGTATAGTCTTAAACATCTCTTTCCTTTAATTTTTTATATTTTTGCATCTGATCTACAATTTTTACAACAACTAGATCGGAGGTAACATTTAGGGATGTCCTTGCCATATCTAGTATTCTATCAACCGCTACTATAAGAGCGATATATTCAACAGGAAGACCGACCTGATTTAAAATGACTACCATCATCACTAAAGATGCACTTGGAAGAGCTGCAACACCCACGCTAAGTGCGACAACTGTTACACCCAAAAGAATCTGTTCCATAAAGCTCAAATCAACACCAGCTAGATGAGAGATATAAAGTACAGCAATAGTAAGATAAGCCGCTGTTCCATCCATAGAAACAGTAGCCCCTAGAGGTAAAACAAAGGAAGCATTTTTCTTATCAACTTCGCCAACTTCTTGAACAATACGCATAGAAACCGGTAGAGTTGCAGCACTTGAGGCGGTAGAAAATGCCATGATTGGTGCCTCGCGAATTGTGCTTAAATATCTATAAGGATTTACGCGACCCAATATTACCAAAACCAAAGGAAGAGTAACTAAGGCATGAATCACTAACACGCCTATGACCATCAGTATATACTTCCATAAATCAAGAACAACCCCTATACCCTGCTCAGCAATCACATAAGATATAAGGCTAAATACACCGATAGGAGTAAGCTTAATAATCCACTCAGCCATCGTTAGCATCGCTTTTGTAACGCTTGTAAAGAACTCTAACATCAACTCTTGTCTATCAGCATTTAGATGTAAAGAGGCTATACCAAACAAGATAGAAAAAAGTATTATTTGCATCATAGAACCAGAAGCAAAAGAATAAAAAACATTGACAGGAATAAAACTAAGCAGCATCGTAGATAATGAAAACTCTGATATCTCAGATGCCTTTGCATACTCTAAGCCATCAATCGGTACAGCCTCTCCTATAGGAAATAGATTCATTGCAACAATAGCAAGAATAACTGCTAAAGCGGTTGTTAAAAGATACAAGCCAATCGTTCTTAAACCAATCGTTTTTAAGTCATCCAAATTTCCTAAGCCTATGATTGCTACATAGATGCTAGAAAAAACTAGAGGCACAACCAACATTTTTAAAAAACTTATAAACATCTGACCAATAATCTGCTGTTTAAGTGCTAATTCCGGCATGAAGATACCAAAAAGTACACCCAAGACTATTCCGGCAATTACCAAGGTGTTTGTAGTTGAATATTTTTTAATATTTTGTATCATTTTTTTATAATTACCTTACAATTTTTCATCATCTCTCCCCAAACAAGAGAGAAGTTTTTTATAACATACTCTCTATCGTGAGGCACACTACATGTAGAACAGTCTTGATGTATAAAATCCTCTCCTACAAACTTTTCGCCATTGTTTATGTCGCATCTACTTAATATTTTAAGATTATTAGAATTACTCAAACCCTCATCGTTAAATCTAAAGTTCACACAGGCACATAAGTAGCAATTTAGGTCATCCATATCGTGACATTTTTTATTATCTTTATACAGAGGACAGAATTCTACCTCATTTATTACCATATTGTCAAAATCAAAATAATCAACGATATCTCTATCTGTATAGCCTTGTTCTAATAGTCTCTCTACTATCTTTTTATGCTTAGTGGCATGTGCATCAAACCATTTTGTATAACTCATTTGGTATAATACCAAAACTATGAAAAAGATACACTTTACCTACCTTCTAATCTTAGCAATGTTTCTGTGGGGTGGTGGCTGGAGTGCTTTAAAAGTTTTAACATATGAGCTGCCTATGGATGTTATTGTCTTTTGGAGATTTTTTGTTATGAGCATCTCATTTATACCGATATTATATTTTATGAAAGAACCACTTCATCTAAATTCTGCAGGTGCAAAATTTGTTGTATCTAGTTCTGTTTTAAATATAGCTTTTATGGTATCTTCGTTTCTTGGCATAAAAGTTGGTCTTGCTACTGATGCTGGTGTAATCATAACTACACTCGCTCCCATCATGACCTTTCTTCTCATCGCGATCATCTTTAAAACTAAGTTTAATACTTCTCAGTACCTTGGGCTTTTTATCGGTTTAGCAGGTGGGATAATTATGCTAGAGTTAGATGATATAAATCTATTTTTAAATGGCTCCAATATATACTTTTTGCTCTGTGCAATTATCTGGGCAGGAATCACACTTCTTTCACAACACTCACAGCGACATGTAAACCCAATTCATTATAGTTTTTATATCTCAGTTGTCGCTACCCTAGCCTCTTTCTTGTACGCTCTAGATAGTAACCTATCGGTAGTTTTTTCTCAAGGAATGGTATTTTGGATCGCTCTTATCTATCTAGCAGTTTTAGGGCAAACGGTTGCTACAACCATATTTTTTATAGCAAGTGGAAAACTTGGAAGCGAAAAAACAAGCTCTTTTATGTTCCTAGTCCCTCTCTTTTCTCTCATCATAGCTTGGGCTATTTTAGGTGAAAATGCTCAGTTGCATGTAGTGACAGGTGGCATAATGAGTTTAGTTGCAGTGTACTTTATAAATAAAAAATACTCCAACTAACTCTCTACTTTTCACTTATATGCAAAATTATTCTAGTTTTGTTGAAATCATTACATGCAAGCTCTATTGCTTTGTGATTATATAAGTATAAATTAACATAATATATAGTAATATACTTATATTATTTATAAGGTTTGATTATGAAAAAGATTTTGATTTTTGGTGGTGGATTTGCTGGTGTTGAAGCTGCTATTTTTTTAAGAAAAGAAAATTATGCAGTAACACTTGTTAGTGATAGAGATTATTTCTACATCTATCCTACCTCTATCTGGGTTCCTACTCGTGAGAGTGAGTTTGAAGATATTTGTGTGGATATGAATGAGCTTAGAGATGCTCACGGTTTTGAGCTTATCATAGATGGTGTAGCCAAGATAGATGCTAAAAATAACCAGTACACTCTTCAAAGTGGCAAAATTATGAAAGATTATGATTATGTCGTGTTCGCTATGGGTGCAGCTAAGATGAATCATAAAGGACTAGAACACACGCTTTCTATATGTGGAGCACCTGAACAATCGCTTCTCATAAGAGATGAGATAGATAAACTCATAGAAAAAGGAAGTGGTAAAATCTGCTTTGGTTTTGGTGGAAATCCAAAAGATAGCTCTGCTGTTCGTGGTGGTCCAGGGTTTGAACTTATGTTTAATGTTCATAACCTACTAAAGAAAAAAGGGATTAGAAAAAACTTTGAGCTGACATTTTTTGCTCCAATGCCAGAACCAGGAAAAAGAATGGGTCCAAAATCACTAAAGATGATGGATAAGTTTTTTGGTATGTGTGATATTAAGCAACATTTTGGCAAGAAAATCACAGAGTTTGTAGAAGATGGCATAATCTTTGAGGATGACTCAAAACTTCCTAGTGATTTTACTATGTTTATCCCTGCTGGAGATGGACACCAAGTGGTTAAAGACTCTAATCTTCCAACAAATGAAGCTGGATTTATCACTATTGATGATCACTGTCATGTAATCTTTTCTCATACAGATACATTTTGTGAGGGTGAAGATAAGTCACTCCCATCAAACCTTTATGCTATTGGCGATATAGCAGCACTAGAGGGTTATGACTGGAGAGCAAAGCAGGGTCACATAGCAGAGGTGATGGCAAGAAATATCGCTCATAATATAAAAGAAAAAGATAACGGTGGAGAATCTTATGAGGGCTACCATGAACATCTAAACATACTATGTGTTATGGATAGTGGAGATGGAGCATCATTTGTATATAGAGATGATAAAAAAGCTTTTATGATTCCTATGCCCATCTTTGGTCACTGGCTAAAAAAAGGCTGGGGTAGCTACTGTCGCCACTCAAAACTTGGTAAAATTCCTAGAATTCCAGGAATGTAAGACCTAACAACAAATTTATGTATAAATTTTGGTACAATATTGTGAAATAATTATAAAGGTTAAGTTTATGGCAAACAATGTTTTATCTAAAAAAGATGCTCCAAAAAATCTATCTAGCAATGCTAAAACTCTAGGAGAGGATGATTTCATAGTTTCTAAAACAGATACTAGTGGCAAAATCATCTACTGTAATGAGATTTTTACAAAGATGGCTGGCTACCCTGCTGCAAGTCTCATAGGTGCTAACCACAACCTTGTACGCCATCCAGATATGCCAAGAGTTGCATTTAAACTTGCTTGGGATCTAATAAAAAGCAAAAAAGAGTTTTTTGGTTTTGTAAAAAACCTTTCTGCGGATGGTGGATACTACTGGGTTTTTGCATATATTACTGCTGACCTTAATGAAAGAGGAAATATTATAAGCTATACCTCTGTTAGAAGAAAACCACCACAAAGTGCCATCGATGCAATTATCCCTATCTATAAGCTTTTAGTAGATGCGGAACAAAGAGGTGGTATGGATAGCTCTGCTAAAATACTAAATGATTTTTTAAAAGAAAAAAATATTGGATATGATGAGTTTGTTATTAATCTTCAAAAAGGAGCTACAGTATGAGTTTTTTTAGTTCAAAGAACGATAGTCAAGCTGAATTATCAGCACAGATATCAAGTGTTTTAAAAGATGTAAAAAATGGTAAGCTATCCAATCGCATAATGCTTACTCAAAATATAACTGCCCAAGATGCTATCGCATGGGACATTAACAACTCTCTTGATCAGATGGAAATTATACTAAGAGAAACTCGATATACCATTGAGGCTGTTAGCAATGGAGAGATGCACAGAAGCATGTTCCCTGCTGGTCTAAAGGGAGAGTTCAAAGAAACAGCCAACGCTATTCAAAAAGCGGTAGCATCAATGAAAGCAAATGAACGATATAAGGTTATGGGCGAACTCTCTACTGCATTTAGTCAGTTTAATGGTGGAATGAAAGGCAATCTAGACATTATAGCTAACGATATTAATAAAACTGAAGATTCATTTACAGAGGTTACTAAGCTTACTTCTGATGCATCTTCTTTAGCTGAAGAAACATTTCAAGCAGTTGAAGCTACAACTTCAGAAATTTCTAGCTTAAGTGAGCTAGTTATGAGTACTGTAAGTGGGATAGATGAGATGGATGCCAATGTTAATGATATAACAACGGTTATAAACCTCATAAAAGATATTGCGGATCAAACAAATCTCCTTGCATTAAATGCAGCTATAGAAGCAGCAAGAGCTGGTGAACATGGACGAGGATTTGCCGTAGTTGCCGATGAGGTAAGAAAGCTAGCAGAGAGAACTGCTAAGGCTACAGGAGAGATAAGTATAACCATACAAAATCTTCAGCAGCAATCAAGTTCTATCTCTGAAAATGCTTCAAGTATGAGCTCTATCGCTAGTAGTGCAAGTAACACTATGGATAATTTTTCAGATACTATGGGCAGTTTAACTAAGGATATGAAGATAACCTCACAACAATCAAATAAAGGTAGTTTTGCTCTATTTTTATCAAACTACAAGCTACACCATATACTATTTAAATCTAACGCTTACTCTGCTGTCGTAAACGGTACCGTAACAGAAGAACTTAAAGCTAGCTATAAAGAGTGTGGGTTTGGTCTTTGGTACTATAATGCTGGTATGAAATTATTTGGAACTAACTCTACATACAAAAAGATAGAGTCTTACCATAAACAGTTTCACTCCCTTATAAATGAAAATCTTGACTGTGCAATAAATGGTGGTTGCATGTCTAAAAATACAGAAAAAGATAAGATAATGCAAAGGTTTCAAGATTCAGAAGAGAGATCAAATACATTTTTTTCTCTTATGGACCAACTAGCAGATGAAATTGGTAAAGATGTAGATATGGATGAAGTTTTAGCATAAAACCCTGCTTCACACTAAATCTACATTTTTTTAAATTATAATACAAACAAGAAAGAGAGATATAGGGATTAATTCCCGCATGAAGTATAGATTTCTTTCAAATATACTCCCCCTAAAATTCAAAGCTTTTTTCGTACAATTTAGCTCTTTTTGTACGAAAAAACTCTTTTACACGCTCTCTTTTTCTTTTCTTTTTTGTTTCATTCTTATCTTTGCTAACTCTCTCATATCAGCAGTAGAATCACTTTCATCAACAATCTCAACACCTAAAATAGTCTCTACACAATCTTCTAGAGTTATAATCCCCTCTGTTTGGTCGTAGTTATCCATAACTAAGAACATGTGATCTTTTTTAGCAATGAAAAGATCAAGTGCTTTACTTACGGGTATATTTTCATTTATAGCAAATATATCTTTTTTAATAGACCCAAGTGCTACGCTATCATCTTTTAGAGCTTGTTGAAAAATTTTCTTTGTCATAACTATTCCAACAACTTCCTCTATGTTCTCTTTATAAACAGGGATACGAGAAAACTTAAATATATCCTCTTTTGTATCGATAACCTCTTTTATGCTCATCTTCTCATCAAGAGCAAAAACAACACTTCTTGGAGTTAAAACCTCTCCAACTTTGATATTATCAAGATTCAAGATATTTTCAATTACATCAGACTCTTGTTCATCAATAACACCATCATCTTCACTCAGTAACATACTCTCTAAAAGTTCCTCTTTTGTAAGAGTATTAGCATCATCTTTACCCTTTGTTATCCTATCTGTAACAGCAAGAGTAGTTAAGATTATAGGGTAAGTTATCCAGATAAAAATTCTAATCATATAAGCTGAAGCTGGCGCTAACTCTTTCCAGTAGATTGCTCCTATGGTTTTAGGGATGATTTCTGAAAGAAACAAGATAGCAAATGTCATAATTACAGAGATGATTACTACAGCATCATTTCCAAACAATATAGCAGCTTGAGCACCAACAGCGGCAGCACCAAGTGTATGAGCAATAGTATTTAAAATTAAGATAGAGGCTATCGACTTGCTAATTTCTATTTTTTGAAAACGCAAAAGCGTTCCAATTTTAGGTTTTTCTTTTTCTAAGAGCGAAATATATGACATATTAACGGAGAGTAGTACCGCTTCAAGAACAGAACACAAAAATGATATTCCAACTGCAAGAGCGAAATATAGTATCAGTAAATCCAATTTTTACAAATCCTTTTATTTATAATAATATATATGTTGCAAGCCCCAAGAAACTAAAAAAGCCCACAACATCAGTAATAGTTGTTAAAATAACGGTACTCCCAATAGCTGGGTCGATATCCATCTTCTTTAAAAAGAGAGGTATCGTAGCACCAAAAAAGCCTGCAATAAGGAGGTTTATGAGCATACTAAGAGCTATAACAACTCCTAACATATTTATGTTAAACCATGCAGCGGCAATCAAGCCCATAATTATAGCGAATACTGCACCATTACCCAAAGAGATCATAACCTCTTTTTTGATAATCCTCATAGCATCACCCTGTGAAATATCACCAAGTGCCAACTGTCTTACAACAACTGTTAAACTTTGAGTTCCAGCATTTCCACCCATAGAAGCAACTATGGGCATCAAAACTGCAAGAGCAACCATGCTTTCTAGCGTATCAGCAAATATGGCGATAACAAAAGATGCCGCAATCGCTGTAAAGAGATTAAGAGATAACCATGTAGCTCGTTTTCTACCTGCTATGATTATATTATCATCCTCTTCTGCTTCATCATCAACACCAGCAAGATTATACATCTGTTCAGTTGCTTCATCTTGAATAATATCATATATATCATCAGAAGTTATACGACCAACCAATACACCATAGATATTCACTATGGGTATAACAGAAAGATCATACTCCTCAAACTGGCGAACAACCTCTTTTATATCATCCGTATCATTTGCTGTTATTGGCTCAAAACTATCACCGCTGTCTTCGATATTATATTTTAAAGTTTTTGCAAAATCAAAAATTAGCAAATCATCTAAACCGACAGTATATCTGAGTTTATCATCCTCGTTAATAATAAAAAGATTTTGAACATTTTCAAGTTCGTTTTCTTTTCTAAGATGAGCAAACTTTTTAATGACATCTTCTACTACATCTGCTTTATAAGCAGTAAATATTTCTAGCTGCATGTAAGATCCAGCTTCATCTTCTTCATAGTTTTTAAGCTTGGCAATCTCTTGCTTATCATCTTCATGAAGTGTGTCAAAAACCTCTAAAGCTATCGATTCATCTAGCTCTTCGAGATTCTGCATAAAATCAACTTGATCATCTGATTCTAGTTCAGTAACCGCATGCCTTAGCTCATCAACACTTAAATTTTCTATAACATCATCAAAGTATCTATCAGGAAGAGCAAGAGCTACATCGCCAACTAAATCTGCTGGAACTAGTTTTATAGCTTCTGAAAACTCATCGTCATCTAATTTTTTTAGTATTTTAGCAATATGAGATGGATAAATCTCATTTATATCATGAGAATTTAGGTACTCTTGTAGTTTATCCATTATCTATAAAGTTTAACTCTAATAAAGAACAGGGTTGTCACTGTTTTTATTCTGTTGATATGTAGCATAAGCTTCAACTGCATTATTTTGTTTCTGCACATTACGAAGTGATTCAATAATGCTTGCTGTGTCATTACCCAGCGTAACTTTACCCTCTGTAGCGACAGAAAGGTATATCTCTACTTGTGTTTGTTTAGATTTATGACCTATATATCCAGCGGCATAATCTCTTTGGGCATCTTGTTTTTCTTGCTTTTGAGCTTGGGCTTCAGCACTATTTTCATCTTTAGCATTTTGAACATTTAACTCACCCTGAGGAGTTAGTGATATATCATCTTTGCTTGTACCAATCAAGTTCCCTTGACTAGCTTTGTAAACATCAGCATTACTATATTCTTTTTGAGCTTCTGGTGGTTGAGGCTCTGGTTGGGGTTTTACAGGCAAGACATGTGCATCTGCATTAGGTTTAGGCGTATTACTCATTTGATATTGATTCATGCCCTGATAATTGTTTACCTGAGTTGAAACTTCCATAATCTAATCTCCTTTTATTGTTTATTTCACTATTATATCTAAAATTGTTTAAATATATTTGTTCTTGTACTTTTTTTCCTCAACCAAAACTTTATAAATATAAAAAAGTTTCAAAAGATATATATCTACACTTTCTTTAGTAATCTCTTTACAAACTTCAAATTCACTAATCACTCTTTCATCATAGATGTCAATTAGTCTGACTTTATACTCTCCTAAAGTCTCATCGAACTCAGGGAAAAGGGGCAGTATAGGGATGCCTACCTCCTTAGATATATCATCTCTATGTTTTTGAAATCTTGGTATAAAATACTCATCATCTGAATGGATAAGAGCGTTTATCTCTTTGCCAACACTCATTCTGAGCTGATTTATTGGTAGTATTCCACTAAAGAGTATGGTTATTGGAAATTTGGAGAGTTCATCAACTTTTTTAACTCCAAATATAGAGTTTTGTTTTGAATCAGAGAGGTCATGAATATATTTTACAAACTTTTCTATCTCTGCAAAGGAGTTTCCATCATCCTCATAAGAAACTATTACACTTAAGGACTGAGCTATTTTGTACTTGATTTTTTGAGTTTTTAACTCATCGCTATAATCATCATAATGAAGCTTCAGTACTAAAAACTCACCCTCTATATTTAAGGCATTTAACAGAGTGTCAGAACTCAAAGGTATCGGTTCACTCTCTAAACAAACCATATTTGTTATGCACTTTTGCATTTTATCCATATCTTTAGTGGTATTGTTTTTTATACATTCCAATAATTCTTTCAAAAATATCTCCATATCATAAATTCTTGATATAATACTATTTATATTATTAAGAAAGAGCCTTATGATACAACTTTCAAATATCTCAAAAAATTATGCCTCTCAAGAGCTATTTAACAAGCTTAGTTTTAAGCTAAATAGTGGAAATCGCATAGGACTTGTTGGCAGAAATGGCAGTGGAAAATCTACTATATTTAAACTGATTTTAGGTGAAGAGAGTGCCGATAGTGGTGAAATTATCATTCCTAAAAACTACAAGATAGGAACACTTAAGCAACATCTGGTTTTTAGTGAATCTTCGCTTAGAGATGAAGCGTCTTTGGGACTAGAAGCTGAGATGAAGTATGATGTTTATAGAGTTGAGAAGATTTTATTTGGTTTGGGTTTTACTCAAGAAGATCTAGACAAAGACCCACTCTCATTTTCAGGTGGTTATCAAATCAGAATAAACCTTGCAAAACTTTTGGCAAGTGAACCAAATCTCCTGCTTTTGGATGAACCAACTAACTACCTTGATATTGTTTCTCTTAGATGGCTAAAAACTTTTCTAAGAGCCTTTGAGGGTGAAGTGATTTTAATAACTCACGATAGAAACTTCATGGATGATATTACTACGCACACTATGGGCATAGTACGAAAATCATTAAAACTCATAGCTGGAGATACTCATAAATTTTATAATCAACTCAGTAGTGATGATGAGCTACATGTCAAACAGAAAATTTCACAAGATAAAAAAGTAAAAGAGCTTGAAGAGTTTATTGCTAAAAACAAGGCTCGTGCATCTACAGCAGCATTAGCACAATCAAAAGTTAAACAGCTAGAGAAGATGGATAGACTAGAAGATTTAGGTTTTGACAATAGCTTGAAATTTGATTTTAATTTTAAAGATACTCCTGCAAAGGTTTTGCTAGCCGTTGATGATTTAAGTTTTGGCTATAGCTGTGAAAAACTTTTATTTAAAAATATCTCCTTTACGCTAAAAAAGGGTGAAACTCTTGGAATCATAGGTAAAAATGGTAAGGGTAAATCAACTCTTTTAAATACTATAGCAGGAGAGTTAAAACAGTTGCATGGCGATATAAACTACCATACGACAACTTCGTTTGCTCATTTTGGACAAACAAATATCGCACATTTAAGCCCTAACAACACTGTTATGGATGAGATTTATGTTGGAAATCCACAACTATCAGAAGCAGGTGTAAGGTCTATCTGTGGCGGTATGATGTTTAGTGGTGATAGTGCAAAAAAGAGGATCTCTTTACTTTCTGGTGGAGAAAAAAGCAGAGTAATGCTAGGACAGATTTTAGCAAGAAATGTAAACCTACTTTTTTTGGATGAACCTACCAACCACCTAGATATGGACTCCATAGATGCCCTAACTACAGCCATACAAAGGTTTAAAGGCTCTGTTATCATAGTAACTCACTCAGAGGAGTTGCTTCGTAAAGTCTGTGATAGACTTATCATATTTGCAAAAGATGGTGCAGAGTACTTTGATGGTGGATATGACCTATTTTTACAAAAGATAGGCTGGGAAGATGAAGAGGAGCAGACAAAAGTCAAATCAACTCCTAAATCAAGCAATAAAGAGAGTAAAAAACTTCGTGCCGAACTTGTAAGAGAGAGAAACCTCTTAACATCTCCTTTAAAGAAAAAAGTCGCTAAACTAGAGAGTTCTATTATGGAGATAGAAGAACTTTTAGAAACTCATCATCAAGAGCTTATAGATGCTTCAAATAATGGAGATAGTGCTACTCTGATGGAGCTTTCAAAACTTGTTTCAAAAGAGGAATCAGAGGTGGAAGTATTGTTTGAAGAGTTAGAGGTGCAGCAAACTCAGTTGGATGAAATAACACAAGATTACGAGAAAAAGATTGAGGAAGTCTAATGCCGACACTATACTTTTTAAGATCATCAGAGCAGAAGATTACTACAGATATGCTTCATTATGTTATGCGACTAGATGAGGTTAGCAAGAGACTAGAAGATATACCTCAGCTAGCTTCAAGAGGTTCAAAGATCCACCGACGGGTATGACCCAAGAGAGTGGATGGATTAAAACTTTAGTTGTGTCTAAGGTTTTTTTCCTCTTGCAGTAGGCTAGAGAGTATCTGTGTGACTTCATGAGAAGCTTTTTCTGCTTCTTCAAAATATGTCATAACATTTTTAGCTTCAGTTGTACAAGTACCAGCCTTAACACACTCAACAGCTTTTTTGATATTGTCATGAACCCCTTGATGAGGTTTTGCCATTTTTGCAAAACTTATACATTTTGCAAAGTTCTCTTTGCCTTTTCCATTAAAATACCAGTTACCCAATCTACAATCTCTATCTGAAACAAACTCATCATCTGTTTTTTGAGTAAATATTGCTTTATAGCCATTTGCTTTAAATAATAGGTGGTCTAGTTTAGAAAGCACAACAAAAATAGAGTTTGATACATCTATAGTTTCCTCTTTTATGGAAGATGCATTTTGAGATAAAGCTTCCATCTCGTTTGAAAATGTCTCTACTTTAGTTATAGATTTTTCAGACAACTCCTCCATGGATTGAGAGTGTCCATGAACCTCTTGAGCATTTTGTTTTAAACCTTGCACTGTAATCTCTACTTCGCTTGTAGCTTTTTGGGTTCTCTCTGCTAGTTTTCTTACCTCATCAGCAACAACAGCAAATCCTCGACCATGCTCTCCTGCTCTTGCTGCTTCTATAGCGGCATTAAGTGCTAAAAGATTTGTTTGATCAGAGATATCTTTTATAAGATTGATCACATCAGAGATACTCTCAACATTAGCGTTTAGAGTATTGACCTGTTCAAATGTATGGTTTATATGCTCCATTAGAGAACTTGTTGTCAAAGAGAGTTCTTCTAGCTCTGAAGTTACTTGTTTTGTAAACTCATCGTTTTTAAAGTTATTTTCATCCAATTCGTCAAGTAGAGCAAGATTGTCTTCTAAATCTGCTCTTAGCATTGTAAGGTCACTATCACATGTAGTGGTTAAACCTACTGTTAATGAACCTACTAGTTCATTCATAATAGCGGTATTATCGGAAGATTTTTTTTCTCTTTTTAGCTCATCAAGTTCTGTATTTAACTCCTGCACAGCTAGCTGAAGAGATTCTATCTGGGTGTCTTTTTCGTTTATCTTTTTTTGTAGATACTCGTTATTGCCAAAGAACATAATATTTTCCTTTTCATTCTTAATTCTGTACTATAATCATACTAGCTTATACTTTAATATAATCTTTATTTGATTTTTTTGAAGGAGTTTGGAGTAAAAAGCTTAGATAAGCACTAGCCCAAAAAGGGCTAAAGCTTACAGGCGTGATTCGTAGCGTCTCATCATATAAAGACGCTTAAGCATTTTCTTACGAGATGCAATTTTGAACTTCTTACGCTTTTCAGTTTCAGTTTCATGGAAACGGCGAGCACGAGCTTCTGTAACGA
>JAYEGN010000040.1:0-19849 GCA_034659115.1 Campylobacterota bacterium | reverse complement strand
TCATTAAAAATTTACACCACCAATAAGGTGGCTTAAAATTTTTACTAAACATCCCTTAAGCACAAGCATAGATAAATTTTATAAATCCTTATGGAATTATTTGGGTTAAATTATATTTGAAATTATATCTAAATTAGTAATAATTAGTTTTTTTAGGTATAATTCGCAACTTTTAAATTCAGGAATTTATATATGACAACTAGTTTTTTACTTATTGTTCAGATTGTTTTAGTTGTAATACTAGTAATAGCTGTACTTCTTCAAAAAAGCTCAAGCATTGGTCTTGGCGCATATAGTGGCTCTAATGAGTCTGTTTTTGGTGCTAAAGGACCAACTGCTTTTTTAGCAAAAGCGACTTTTCTTATAGGCTTTTTATTTGTTTCAAATACAATAGCATTAGGATACCTATACTCTAGTGCAGCTCAAAAATCTGTAGTTGATAATATGGTAGAGAGTACAAATGTAGTAGCCCCAACTGCAGTAACACCCATAGATACTCCAGCACAAAAAGAATCTTCTACAGCAAAATAGTTGCAATATTGCAACTATTTTCAATTATTTAAACTCTTTCATTTTATATCATTTAAAATAATTCTTGCTACAATAGCGTTATTATTTTAAAATATTTCAAGGAACCCAGATGTTAAATGATATTTACAACACATGTGAAACAAAGATGGACTCAAGCATAGAACACATGCAACGAGATTTTAAAACACTCAGAACCGGTAAAGTTACTACTGCTGTTTTAGACAATGTAAAGATTGACTACTACGGAACCCCTACTCCTCTCGATCAAATTGGTTCTGTTATAGCTACTGATGCTACTACCATAGTAATAAACCCTTGGGAGAAGCACCTTTTAGGTGATGTTGAATCTGCTATAGCTGCTGCAAATATTGGCGTAAACCCCAATAATGATGGCGATCAAATTAAACTCTTTTTTCCTGCTATGACAGTAGAGCAAAGGCAAGAATCTGTAAAACAGATGAAAGGCATGTGTGAAAATGCTAAAGTTTCCATCAGAAATGATAGAAAAAATGCAAATGACAATATAAAAAAGCTTGAAAAAGATAAAGAGATTACTCAAGATGAGTCAAAATCTGCTCAAGACACTATCCAAAAAACTACTGATAAATTTATCACTAAAATTGACTCTATCTTAAAAGATAAAGAGCAAGAAATTTTAAAAGTATAACCACATGAATGTTAAACAGATTTATATGGATGCAGATGCTCTTTTGGAAGGGCATTTTAAACTAAGTAGTGGAAACCACTCACAGTTTTATCTTCAATCTGCAAAAGTTTTAGAAGACCCAAAAACTGCAAAACTACTCGCAGATGCTCTCGCTAAACAAATTATAGAAAATGGCTTAGAGGTGGACACCGTCTGTGCTCCTGCTCTTGGTGGATTGATAGCAGGATTTGCTCTTGCGCAAGCACTTGATTGTCGTTATATATTTGCTGAAAGAGTTGAAGGAAAAATGAGTATTCGTCGTGGATTTGAAGTGAGTGAGGGCGAGAGAGTGTTGATGTGTGAAGACATTATCACTACTGGTGGTTCTGCAATGGAAGCTGCAGCAGTTGTTGAGGATCTTGGTGGAACTATTGTTGGTGTTGCAGCTCTTGCAAATCGTGGTTTTTGTAGTCGTCAACATAGTGATATCAGTACAAAACCAAACTGTAAACTACCTCAAGATATTCCATTCTTTGCATTAGAAGATTTTACATTTGAAATCTATGATCCAGATAGCTGTCCCCTTTGTAAGGATGGAAGTCAAGCTATTAAGCCAGGTAGTCGCGGAAACTAAACTTATTTGAGAGCCATCTCAATAGTTTAGCTTGCAGCTACTCATTCTATCTACCAGCACTCTTGCTACTTCTAATTTACCATCTACTACAACCGTAATATCTAAATCCGCTAAACTCTCTTTTTCTTCAAGTGATACAATCTTTACAACCAAATTTACATCTTTTGTATGCTGAAGTACTGCTTCACAAATAAGTCTTTTCTTCTGAGCATTATCAAGAGTAACTATAACCGATGAAGCATTTTCTACATGTATAGCATCTAAAATCAGCTTCTTTGATGCATCTCCCAAGTAAGCCTTCAAACCATTAGCAAGAGCTTCTTTGACATGTTTATGTGAATTGTCAATCACTATGTATTGCACACCCAACTCATCTAGCTGTTTTGTAACAAATTTACCTACTACACTATATCCACAAACAATAACATGATTATTTATAGTTGCTAATGCAGACATATCTTCAACCACATCTTTTTTACCACTAAAATACTCGACTATTGTAGATATTTTTGTGATAAAAAATGGTGTAACAACCATAGAAAGAATCACTATCAAAACCAACAGTTGCCCTAACTCTTCCTCTATAAGCCCACCCATGCCAGCTAAAGCAAAAATAACAAAAGAAAACTCTCCAACCTGAGAAAGAGCCAAGGCTGCTTTTAAAGATCTTCTATGTGTTGATGTAATACGCAACAGCAGATATATTATAATACTTTTTAAGATAAATACACCTACGAAAACTCCAGCAATAATAGCTATCTTATCAACAAAAACTCCAAGATCTATTTTCATTCCAACAACTACAAAAAATGTTCCTAATAGTATATCTTTAAATGGTGCGATATCTGCTTCCACCTTATGATGGTACTTGGTTTCAGCGATAATCATACCTGCAACAAATGCACCAAGGGAGTATGTAAATCCCATATAATGCGCCAATAAAGAAGCTGTAATCACTATAAATAAAACCGATCCCATAAAAAGTTCATCTACCTCAGTTGATGCGGAGAAATGCAGTAGCCATGTCATCAATCTTTTTCCAACAATAAATAAAAAACCTATAACTACAACAGCACTAAAAATGGTATCCATCACTATTTCGGATAAGCTATGATCTCCCTCTGTTGTCAAAAAACCTATAAGTATCAAAATTGGGATAACAGCAATATCTTGAAAGATAAGAATACCAGTTGATATCTGTCCATAAGGTTTATATATCTCTTTTGAAGTTTTTAGATAGCTTAAAACTACTGCCGTAGAGGACAAAGCAAATGCTAAAGCAATAATAAGTGATGTCTTAACACAAAGATTCAATCCATAAAATGTTATGAGATAAACGGCAATAGCAGTAAACGAAACCTGCATCAAACCGTTTACAAAAATCTCTTTTTTCATTGTTCCCATTTTGGCTAAGGATATCTCAAGACCAATAGTAAACATCAAAAATACTATACCAAATTCACCAACCATTTCTAAAGCATGAGAATCACTCATATGTCTCAAATCAAAGGCATAAACAATGATAGTTCCAGTTATAATATAACCGATTATTTGCGATACACCAAATTTTTTCAAAAATATATTTATTATTATTGATATACCTAAGGCTGCAATAACATAGAGTAATGTAGTTTCCATTCTTTGTCTTCCTAATTTTTTATAACTATTATAACATTATTTACACATACAAAATATAGCTAGAGAGATTTTAAGAGATTTTATAATATAATCGCAATTATTATATATATGGAGATTATGCATGACTAAATACATTTTTGTTACCGGTGGAGTTTTAAGTTCTCTTGGAAAAGGGATTACTGCTGCAAGTGTTGGAACCCTGCTCAAACACTCAGGTAAAAAAGTAGGAATGTTAAAAATTGACCCATATATCAATGTTGATCCTGGAACGATGAGCCCTCTAGAGCATGGGGAAGTTTTTGTTACTATTGATGGTGCCGAAACTGATCTTGATATAGGAAATTATGAAAGATTTCTTGATACTTCATACCTAAAGTCTAGCAATTTTACTACAGGTCAAGTTTACTCTAGCGTTATTGAAAGAGAAAGAGCTGGTGGTTACCTTGGTCAAACTATTCAGGTTATTCCTCATATAGTTGGAGAGATTGTAAACCGCATAAAACTTGCCGGAAAGGGTCATGATATACTTGTTGTTGAGCTTGGTGGAACTGTTGGAGATATAGAGGGTTTGCCTTTTATGGAAGCGATTCGCCAAATGAAACATGATGATGAAGTTGCTGGTACTTTCTTTATACATGTAACACTTATTCCATTTATAAAAGCAGCTGGAGAGATGAAGTCAAAACCTACTCAACACTCAGTTCAAGAGCTTCGCCGTATCGGGATAACTCCTCAGATGATAATCGCTAGAAGTGAGATGCCGCTACCAAAAACATTTAAGAAAAAGCTTGCTATGAGCTGTGATGTTCCGCAAGATAGTGTTATAGAGGCACTTGATGCTGCTACTATTTATGATATTCCAGTTACATTTTTAAGACAGCATATTTTAAAACCTATCGCTAAAGAGTTAGAGCTTGATGAACTTAATCCCGATATGGAAAAATGGGACACGCTTGTCAAAAGAATTGTTCAGCCTAAAAATAGAACTATTGTTGGATTTGTAGGAAAATATCTTGAGCTAAAAGAAGCTTACAAATCATTAACAGAATCACTGATTCATTGTGGTGCTCACCTTGATACAAGAGTAGAGATTTGCTGGATAGACTCTGAAGAAGTAGAGGAAAAAGGTGTAGATGCACTTTTAGGGGATTGCGATAGTATCTTAGTTGCTGGTGGCTTTGGTAATCGTGGTGTTGAGGGTAAAATCTTAGCGATAGAGTATGCTCGTGTAAATAAGATTCCCTACCTTGGTATCTGTTTGGGTATGCAACTTACACTTGTTGAGTATGCTAGAAATGTTCTTGGATTAGAGGGTGCAAACTCAATTGAATTTGATGAAAACACTCCTCATCCTATGGTATATCTTATAGATAACTTCTTAGATCAAAATGGAGATGCACAACTTCGCACTCATAAATCTCCAATGGGAGGGACCCTTAGACTTGGAGAATATCCTTGTGATACAAAAGAGGGTTCAATCATAAGAGATGCTTACAATGGTGAAAAAACTATAAAAGAGAGGCATCGTCATCGCTATGAGGCAAATCCTGCATACCGCCAACAGCTAGAAAAAGCCGGAATGATAGTAACAGGAGAGTCTAATGGCTTAATAGAAACAGTTGAGATAGAGGGTCATCCTTGGTTCTTGGGTGTTCAGTTTCATCCAGAATTTACCTCAAGACTTCAAACACCAAATCCATCTATGCTGGCATTTGTTCAAGCTAGTTTGAATGCTGAGTAGTATTGAAAAGATAGATAAAAAGACTCTTTTTAAAATACTAAGCAGTAGATTTGCAGATGGAGAGAAAAAACTCTCTCACATCCCTAGCCCTGCCCTACTCCAAGATGCTACAAAGTCTGCTGTGCGTATAGCGGATGCTATTAGAAACAAAGAGAAAATCACATTGGTTGGTGATTATGATGTAGATGGGGTAAGTTCGACTGCCATTATGAGTGATTTTTTCAGGCAAATTCCCTACCCTATAGAGACTATCATACCAAACCGTTTTAGGGATGGATATGGTGTTTCTTCTTCTGTCTTAGAGAAGATAGATACAGATCTGCTTATCACTGTTGATAATGGCATCTCAGCTATAGAAGCTTCAAAAATCTGTAAAGATCGTGGTATAGAATTGATAATTACAGATCATCATACACCATCAGATATATTACCAGATGCTTACACCATAGTAGACCCAAAGCTATCTACATGTGAGTATCCATTTAAAGATATATGCGGTGCACAGGTTGCTTGGCTAGTTTTAGCACTTGTAAAAAAAGAGTTGAAGCTAAATATAGATATGAAACAATTTTTAGACATACTTTGCATAGCTATCATAGCTGATATTATGCCCCTAGTTGATATAAATAGAACACTCGTAAAAGAGGGTTTAAAACTCTTAATGACTTCGCAAAGACCTGCATCTATCATCATAAGAGATTTTTTAAATAAAAATATAATCTCTTCAGAAGATATAGCTTTTCAAATTGCACCTCGTATAAACTCCGCTGGAAGACTAGAAGATGCCTCTATCGCCTTAGAATTTTTTACAGCGAATGATACCAATACCGCATACAAACAGTTTGAGAAACTTAACAACTTAAATGAACTTAGAAAAGAGACTGAAGCCCAAGCTACAAGAGAGGCTATGCATGCAGTTGATGAAAATGATTCCATTATAGTAGTAGCTCAAGAAAACTGGCATGAAGGTGTTGTGGGGATAGTAGCCTCTCGACTTGTAGATAGATTTGCGAAACCTGCTATTGTACTAAGTATAAAAGATGGTGTTGCTAAAGGTAGTGCGAGAAGCATAGGTAATGTGAGCATATATGAACTTATAAAGGCAAATGAGAGATACTTAACTAAATTTGGTGGGCATAAGATGGCAGCAGGCTTAGGACTACATGTAGAGGATATAAATAAGTTTACAGAGGCGATAAATAGAACTGCTTCTGCTCTAAATCCTGATGACTTTATTCCAAAAGATGATGCCATAGGTATATTATCTAGTGCTGAGATAGACTTAGAGCTATTGGAGCTTTTAGAAAATTTTGAGCCCTACGGAGAGGCTAACCCTCGTCCTAATTTTTTACTCCAAGATGCTGAGGTTATCAGCATAAAACTGATGGGAAGCGATAAATCACACTCCAAAATTCAAGTAAGACAGTTTGCACATCAAAGAACTACTCTTGAGCTCATCGCTTTTAGAACAGTTTTTGAAATGCCTCAAGATAAGAGACTCACATGTAGATATACAGTTACAAAAAATGAGTTCAACGGAAGAGTCTCTCCTCAGCTTCTTATAAATAAGATATACTTATAACAATAAATGCTATTTATAATAATCTAAAGTTATTTACGCTAGACTTCTAAAATAAAAATAATCGGGGGAAAAATGAAGAAGATAATAGCACTTTCATTAGTTGCATTTTTAAGTACTGCACTAAGTGCGGAAGCTACAGATGACACACAGGCACAGATTGATAAGTTAACCAAAGAGGTTGAAAAACTAAAAAAAGATCAAAAGAGAACAAAAAAGACTCTTAACAAAGTAAAAGCACACGATGCTTATGACAATATCAAATTTGGTGTTGATTTTAGAAATGCTGTTGATGTTCTAAAATATAAAGATAATAAGACTGGCAAAACTGCAAGTAATGATTCACTTTTTACAAGTAGATTATTTTTAACAATGAAGTCAGCTCCGATGGATGGCTTAATGTTTATGGGTAAGCTTGCTATCTACTCTACTTGGGGTGCTCATATTTATGATCATAGCACAGGATTAAAAGATTGGTCAGCATCTTCAAAAGCTAACGATACGGTAATGAGAATCAAAGAGGCATATTTTGCTTATTCAAATGAGATTGGTAGCCAACCATGGAGTGTAAGTATAGGTAGAAGACCTTCTACTAATGGTTTCTTAGCTAACTATAGAGAAAATGAGCCAAAGGCTGGTTCACCTTTAGCACACATTACAAATATGGAAGTAAATGCTGCTATGTTAAAGCTTGGCTGGGATCGCTTTGTTGAGGGTTCATACTCTAAGTTTGTATATGGCCGCGCACATACTGGCGACACTACGGGTGTTTATGGGTATGGAGATGGTGAAAATGATGGAAATGCTGATATGTGGGGACCATATGCAACAGGTGATCACAACAATGGCGATGATAAAGATGTTGATTTCTTTGTATTTCTAGGTGATGGTTATAACAATGGTCAATATCAAGTTATGTATGAGTGGGCTCATATCTTTAACACTAAAGGCGCTAGAGCCAATGATATAACTACTAAAAAAGCAGCAGCTGGTACGGCTGATCTGCTTTCAGTTGGATTGAAAATAGATGGGATTGGTGAAGAAATCAGTGATTTTTTAGATGAAACTACACTCTTTATCTCTGGTGCTTACACTACTTATACTGCAAAAGATGGTTATCAAATCTTAGGTAATGCTGGTGGAACTGAAAGTGGTAGCTCAATATGGGCTGGTGTTATTATTCCAGATATGATTACAGATGCTGGTAAGTTTGGTCTTGAATATAACCAAGGTTCACAATACTGGACACCAATGACATGGGCAGAAGATACTGCTATTGGCTCAAAAATCGCTGTTCGTGGTTCTGCTTATGAGGCCTATTGGAACTTTAATCTTTTTGGTGTTAAATATCTTCCATCTCAAATTAGATATACATATGCTCAACATGATTACACTCCAAATGTTAAGTGTGCAGGCTGGGTAAAACCGGTTGAAGTAGATATTACGGCTCAAGATTTAAGATTCGCTGTTAGTTATAGATACTAATTATCAAACATTTAATCTATGCTTATAACAGCATAGATTAATCACCTATCATAAAAATTACAAATTCCCATAAATCCCGCAAAACAGGGATATAACCACTAATTATTATTAATATAACGGATAAAAAATAGGCTCTTTTTGTCAAAAATTCATAAAAAATAAGTGACAAATGCTAACTTTCGTAACATTAGCAACTATTATATATCACTTTTTTATCAATATTCAAAATTTTCTGTTATGATAATAGTAATTCATAAAAAAGGGAAAATAATGAAAAAAATCATTACACTTTCAGCGGTTGCTTTTTTAAGCACAGCACTATATGCTAATGCTGATATGCAAGAACAGATAGACCAACTTACAAAAAAAGTTCAAAAACTAGAAAAAAAGACTAGTAAAATAAATGCTCAGTCTGCAAAAGACAACATTAAGTTTGATGTTGATTTTAGAACATCTTATGATAATCTAAACTATAAAACAGTTAATGGCAATAAATACGAGAACAATGCTCTATTTTCTAATCGTTTATGGTTAGGAATGGGCTACGCTCCTGAAGGTACTGATATGGTATTTAAAGGGCAACTGTCATTTAACAAAGCTTTTGGTGCTAGCTATGGTCAGCGTGCAACTGGCATGGGTTTTGATACATTTGACTGGGTTGTAAATGAAAACTTGACAGATGATAAACTAAGAGTAAGAGAAGCTTACTGGCTATGGACACCAACTATTGGTGGGGTGGGAACAACATTTAGTATTGGTCGTCGTCCTGCTACAAATGGTTATCTAATCAACCTTAGAGATGATGATAAAGCAAAATCTCCACTAGGACATGTCATCAATATGGAGTTCGATGGTGCTAGCGTAGGGATTAGCTTAGATAGTATATTGCCTGGTGGTAACTTCAAGGTTTGTGCTGGTCGTGGTTTAACAAATGCAGCTTCTTGGGCTTCACAAGCATCTGGAATGATTAATCCAATGTATCCAAACACAGGTGCAACACCTAACTATATACCAGTTGATGGCTCTTTAGATAACACAGATATGCTAGGTTTTATCTTTGTTCCTTATGATGATGGACAATACGCAGTAGAGACTACATACTATCGTGGATTTAGCGTTCCTGGTATGGTTGCAAAAACTGCAAATGCGTATTATGATGGTACAACTGGTCAGCAGATGGGAATGGAACCAACATCTTATGCTATGGAGAGCATGGGAAATATGGACGGAGCTGCTATCTCTTTTAAAGTTGAAGGTATTGGTGATGAAATTAATGACTTCTTAGATGAAACTATTATCTTTGCATCTCTTGCTTGGTCAAAAAGTAATCCTGAAGATGTTACAAGAAATGTCACAATGATGGATGTTACTGGAACAAACCCTGATCAAAATATGAATATGACAGCTCAAAGTATGCTAGGAAGTGATAAATCAGAAACGGGTACTTCATACTGGATTGGTGCACAGATGCCAAACTTAACTGGTGGTAAGTTTGGTTTAGAATATAACCATGGTAGTGAGCATTGGAAATCTTTCACTTATGGAGAGGACACTATGGCTGGTTCTAAAATGGCCGTTCGTGGTAGTGCCTATGAAGCTTATTGGACACAACCAATCAACAAAGCATTTTCTATGCAAGTTAGATACACTATGCTAGATTACGATTATACTGGCTCAAGTGGTTTCTTTGGAGATGGCTCTACTTCAGCAGAGATGGGATCAGAAATGTCAAAACAGATGGACTCTATAGAAAAAGCACAAGATATCCGTGTGTATTTCAGATATAGATACTAAACAATATAACAATAATAATATCACAAAACTCACCTGAGTTTTGTGATAACTTTTTCATATATTCATTTCAACTTATAATTAAAATAACCTCAAATTCTCTTACTAAAGCCCTAAAACAGCCATATGTGTATATATTACACACTTTATTAAATAAAATTATATTTATAACATTTCTTAAGCCTTAGTCTTGTAAAATATTAGCACTTTATCACATTATAAGGGGAAGAGGAATGAAAAAAAATGAAATCTTAGAAGAGATTCTAAAAGAAGTAGATAAGCATCCAGAGATTATGTCTCGTCGTGACGCTATGAAATATTTAACAATGTCTCCGTTAGCGGCATCTGTAATTGCAGGGGCAACTGTTGGTACATCTACAGCGGTAGCTTCAAAAGTTACAGGTAAAATTGTTATTGTTGGTGGTGGTTTAGCTGGTATGAGTATAGCTGCTAGAATTAACAACACTATATCAAATGCAGATATAACAGTTATAGAGCCAGATCCTTTATCTGTATCTTACCAACCAGGACAGACACTAGTTGGTGGCGGTATATGGGACAGAAGTGAAATAGTTTATAAAAGAGATGACAAGTTACCATCTGGTGTTAAACTGATTAAGGGTTCTGCAACAGCATTTGATCCAGCAAACAACTCTTTAACAGTTGATGGAGAAACTAAAGTTGATTATGACCAACTAATAATTGCGACAGGTCTTATGCTGAACTATGCTGCTATCGATGGTTTAGATGGTGTTATTACATCTTCTGGAACAGACAATGCTGCAACAAGAGCAAAAATTGGTAAAAATGGGGTTCACTCTATATATTTCCAAGATGGTGCTGCTGACACATGGAAAGGAATTCAAGAACTAATTGCCAAAGCTAAGGCACATAAAGGTCCTGAAAAACTACAAGCTGTATTTACTCACCCTAATACACCGATTAAGTGTGGTGGTGCTCCTAAGAAAATCATGTATCTTACAAATGCTCAGTTAGAAAAAGCTGGTGTTAGAGATAAAGTTGAATTGACTTTCTATCCAAATGGTGGAAAGATGTTTGGTGTTCCTGAGTATCATGATGCTATTGTTCAGCAATACAAAGATAGAGATTTCAAATGGCATTATAAACATAACTTAATCGCTATAGATACAGATTCTAAAGTTGCTACTTTCAACCATCACTGGACAGAAAAAGGTGCTTGGGATGAAGATTTAGAAGAGTATGGAATCGAACTTAAAAGCGAAGAAGTTGAAGTTAAATATGACTTTATACATGTTACTCCTCCAATGAAGGCTCCTGACGAAGTAGGTAACTCTCCTGTTGGTTCAGGTAAAGGTTGGGTACCAGTTAAAAAAGAGACTCTACAACATGTTAAATATGCAAATGTATGGTGTCTTGGTGATGTTGCTGCTGTTCCAATGGGTAAAACTGGTGGATCTGCAAGAAAACAATACAAGGTTGTTGTTGATAATATGATTTCTACTATGGAAGGAAGATCACTTGAATCAAAATACCACGGATATACTGTTTGTCCATTAATTACTAGTATCGGTACAGTAATGCTTGCTGAGTTCAACTGGACTAAAAAACCAACACCTATGGTTCCACTTGACCCTACACAAGAGAGATGGATATGGTGGTTACTAAAAGTTTATGCACTTAAACCGATGACAGTAATGGGTATGCTAAGCGGTAGAGCTTAAGAAAAAAAGATTCAGGAGAATAATAATGATAAAACAGATAAGTACAATTGCACTAGCAACAATAGCTTTAGTGGCTTTAACTGCTTGTAGTGGTGAAGAAAAAGCACCGGCACCAAAAACATACAAATACACTACAGTACAGGTTTATGAAAAATCTTGTATTAAATGTCACGGTAAACATGGTGAGGGTAACCCACTTAAGAAAACACCTGCATTAAATGATAGAAGTGCTGGTGAAATGGCTCAAGATCTGTATGATGTTAAAAATGGTGGAACAGGTTCACAATCTGGTGGAACTGACCACGAAATCATGGAACACAATATGCAAAAACTTGTAGACAAAGGTTATGACTACGATATAGATTCAATGGCTGAATTTTTATCTTACCTAGTTAAAAATAAAGACTAATTTTAAGTCTTAATTATTCTCGGGCTTGACCCGTGAGTAATAAATATATTCTCAATTCTCAATTTAAGCAAAAAATGACAATTTCTTCATTAATTGCCCTATTTATATGCTACAATAAACTTATTTTAAAGATGCAGGATAATTAGTTGAACAAAAGAAAAGATCAAGTTTTTGTATGGCCTATCTACACAAGAATCATCCACTGGCTTATCGCCTCATCTTTTACTTTCGCATTTTTATTTTCATTAGAAGAAAACTTACTTAATCTACATGTAGCAGTTGGAATTATATTTGGTTTGATGCTAGTATATAGGATTCTTTGGGGTTTTATTGGTCCTAAGTATGCTAGATTTTCAACACTAAAACTATCACTTTCACAACTTAAGTTTTATTTTAAAGAAAAGGTGCAAAACCGATGGAGAGAGATTCCTGCTGGACATAACCCTGCTTCAAGTTGGTTTACTCTAATCGTTCTTATTTCTGGCTCTATCATATCAATTACTGGTCTTCTACTTTATGGTATCCAAGAGGGAAAAGGTTATTTAGGCTTTTTAAATGATGAATACTATATGCATATGTTTATACTATTTGACATTCATGCTTGGGCATCATACTTTCTTCTTTTTTGGGCAGTTATACATATTTCAGGTGTTTTAGTAGAGCAGTTTTGGCATAAAACAGGTATGATTTTTGCCATGGTAACTGGTTATAAAAAAGCCAAGGGCGAAGACTCTAAAACTGGTAGGTATAAAAGTGGTTTAACTTGGGGCTTTTTAATAGTCTCAGCTATGGTATTTTTTGTATCCATAGATGGTAGAAACAACCCTTTTGTTGTAAGTAAATACACACAGATAGATTATAAGCATGAAAACTTTACTTACTATACAGAGTGTGGAGCTTGTCATAAACCTTATCCACCATATATGCTACCAAGATCTTCATGGAAAAGAGTTCAAGATGGACTTGATAATCACTTTGGGGAAGAGATTTCACCTACTATGAAAAAAGGTGAAAACAGAATCTCTTTAAATGATCAAAAAGTTATATTTAACTACCTAATAGCAAATGCCGCAGATGACAGCACAAGAGAGGTCTCTGTTAAGGTTATGAAGTCTTTAGATGGTATGAGAGGAAGAAAATCTATAACAAAAATAAAAGTTTGGAAGGATATACATAAAGATATTCCCAACAAGGTCTTTAAATCTAGAGCAGTAAAAAGAAAAGCCAACTGTTTTGCTTGTCACAAAAACTTTGAAAAAGGAATGCTTGAAGATATCGACATTCATATACCTAAATAATATCATATTATAAGAATTATAATCCCATAAATAATACTTATCTTATAAATAACATCGTCTAAAGTTATTTATAAGATAACATTAACTACAATATTCAAATCTATAATACTTTTTTAAGCGACCATTAAGAATGCCTTGTTTAAAAACAGATAAAAGTAGAAAATATTACTAGGGAGGTATCGCTTATGGAAGTTGAAATTTCGAGAAGAAAATTTCTTCAAGGAACTGTAGCTATGAGTGTTGTTGGTGCAACAGCTGCTACAAATCTTTTATCAAGTAGTGATCACGGGGGAAGTTCTAAGCCAGCAGGTGCTGTTTCTTTTCACAATACAAAAACTGGAACTGGAAAAAGTCACGATGTGGCTACTCTATGCGAGATGTGTGTAAACAAGTGTGCCGCATTAGCAAGAGTTGAAGATGGGGTTGTTACAAAACTAAACCCAAATCCTATGTTTCCAAAATCTAAGAACATGTTATGTGCTAGAGGAAATGCTGGGATTCAAGCTCTTTATGATCCAGATAGACTAAAGTACCCGATGATTAGAATCGGTGAAAAGGGAGAGGGAAAATTTAAAAGAGTTACATGGGATGAAGCTTATGCGGCTATCTTAAATGGTACTGATAAATTCCCAGGCCTTGCAAAAATACTAGAAGAAGAGGAAGATAACCGTTCATCTATGCTATTTTGTGCAGGCGAAGGTATGGCTGAACATACATTTAAGCAGTTCTATCAAGCATTTGGCTCTGCGAACTGGCTAAACCATGCTTCTATCTGTCTTCAGACAGTTGCATCTGGTTATGGTGTAACAATAGGTTCTTACCCGCAAACAGATTTAGAAAATGCAGAGTTCGTAATCATGGCAGGAGCAAATAGAGCTGAGGCTATCGTTACTCCTGATACTATGGACTTGTTCAAGCGAACTAAGGGTCGTGGTGCTAAGATGATTTGTATCGATCCTAGATTTACAAATACTGCTGCAAAAGCAGACAAATGGTTAGCTATCAAGCCAGGTACTGACTTAGCGTTTGTGCTTGCTCTTACCTATGTAACTATCACTGAAGATTTGCAAAATCAAACCTACATTGATGAAAATTTCAATAACTATGATGAGTATAAAAACAGTGTACTTGAAAATAAATACACTCCAGAGTGGGCAGAGCCTATTACTGGTATAAAAGCAAAAGATATATATGAGATTGCTAGAGAGTTTGCAGCTGCTGCTCCTAAGGCAGTTTACTACCCAGGTAGAAGATCTACTTTTGCTAAAAATGACTTTCAACTTCGTCGTGCAATGGCTATTTTTCAGTCTATGCATGGTGCTATAGATTGTGAGGGTGGTCTTATATTTGGTAAAAAACTACCACTTAAGCCACATG
This sequence comes from Campylobacterota bacterium, assembly GCA_034659115.1. Lineage (GTDB taxonomy): Bacteria > Campylobacterota > Campylobacteria > Campylobacterales > Sulfurimonadaceae > Sulfurimonas. The sequence goes on along the minus strand of JAYEGN010000040.1, from coordinate 5,017 downwards.
AGGGGCTACAACCACTCTATGAAAAAGCTCAAGCTAGAGCTGTTGTAAAAAGTACAGACAAAAAAGGCGAGCAGGGTTATGATGACTGTGCTGTAGTTTCTGGTGGTGGTTCTTGGATAGGTTGGAGAAACCGTTTCTTAGAAGGTAAGATGCCATATAAAGTTAGAGGGATGTTTTGCTATAAGCACAACCCAATGATGAACATGCCAAACACTCAAAAAACTGCTGAGATGCTTAGAAAGATGGAACTAGTAGTAACTATCGACACTATGCCGAGCGATACTGTAATGTATGCAGATGTTGTGCTTCCAGAGTGTACTTACTTAGAGAGAACTGACCCTATCAAAACATTTGGTGGTGTTGAGCCATCTTTTGCTGTTAGAAACAAAGTAATCGACCCGATGTTTGAGACTAAGCCTGTTATGGATATCATGAATGGTTTAACAACTAAGATTTCTAAACCTCTATTTGAAATATCTAAGAAATTTGATGAAGAGATTCAAGATATGCTAGAAGAAGATGGTTTTGAAGATACTTATGCTGAGTTTGATTTAACTCTACCTTTTGTTCATTCTCAAGAAGAGCTTAATCATCATGCAGTTGCTATGTATATAGGTGCTGCTGAGAAACTTCACCATGATGGAGTTTTTTATCCTCATCAAGATACCTATTATAAACAACTTGCTGCGAATAAACATCAGTACTATCCCGAGAAGAAAAAATACTACTCTACAAAGGGTGGAAAACCTGCAACAGCTTCAGGGAAAGTTGAGTGTGTTATAGCTTCTTTTGCCTCTAAAGGAATAGACCCTTTCCCTGTTTGGAGAGATGAGTATAACTTTGTAGTGCCAGAAGGTAAGTTTAAACTTCTTACAGGCCGTCATGCACAGTTTACTCAAACTGGTACAGCTAACAATGCTATGCTTCGTGACCTTATGCCTGAAAACTTTGTTTGGATTAACAAAAGAGTAGCAGAGCAAAAAGGCATCAAGTTTGCAGATATGATTGAAGTAAGTTCAAGCATAGGTTCTACGCAACTTAAAGCCTACCCAACGGAAAAAATTGCTCCTGATCAAGTATTCTTTATACATGGGTTTGGAGAGGAGAGCGAAGAGCTTACTTGGGCTTATAAAAATGGTGGAAACGATAACAAAATTATCGAAGATACTATTGAGCCTGTTTATGGTGCAGCTGCTATGCATGAAACTAATGTTGAAATCAAAAAGGTGTAACTGATGGCTAGATATGGAATGGCACTTGATTACAAAAACTGTATCAACTGCAAGGCATGTGAAACAGCATGTAAAGAAGAAAATGGAATACTCATGGGTGCCGATAAGCACCGTATATGGGTAGGAACTGGTGAGATAGAGGGTCAATACCCTCTTCTTGATATAACATCAAACGCTTTTCACCCATCTCAGTGTCAGCACTGTGATGATGCACCATGTCAAGATGTATGTCCAACACAAGCGACATATACTGATGACAATGGTGTAGTAAGAGTAGATGTTGATAAATGTATATTGTGTACTTACTGTATGAACGCTTGTCCTTATGATGCAAGATATGTTGAAGAGAGAGGTATGACTGTTGATAAGTGTAACTTCTGTACTGAGACTAGATTAGCCCGCGGGGAAACTACGACAGCTTGTCAAAATACTTGTCCTACTAAAGTAAGAATCTTTGGTGATCTTGATGATCCAAACAGTGAAATTAGTGAAGTGTTAAGAGTTAGAGAGCATTACTCTCTTAAATCGCACCTTGGTACTAATCCAAAACTATTTTACCTAACATAAGGAGTATATGATGAAAATAGGTTTTATAAATATTCCATTCAAAGAAGACTTTTCAGTTAAATCAGTACTTGGTTTTGAAAAATCTCCTAGAAATTTATTGTTAGCAGTTATTATTCTTGCACTTGTTGCAGCCTTTTTTGCTGGTGCGGCTATCTACTTGACACATGGTCACCATGCTTACAATGTTACAAGAGAACACCCATGGGGGCTTTTACTAGCTGTGTATATATTCTTTGTTGTTAGTTCAACTGGTCTATGTATCATCGGTTCACTTGGGGATGTGTTTGGTTTTAAGGACTACATGTTAATCTCTAAAAGAGCTATATTTGGTTCTATCGTAACTATTTTAGCTGGTTTTGCTGTAATCTTATTAGAGATTGGTCACCCAGTCACTATGCTTATCTACAATGTAGTAAGCCCAGGTTTAACCTCTGCTATCTGGTGGATGGGAACTCTATATGGTTTATACTTAACATTTATGATAGTTGAGTTTTACTTTTTACTAAACAACGATATGAAAAAAGCTAAGGTTTTTGGTCTTACAGGTCTTTTAGTAGGTCTTGCAGCTCACTCAAATCTTGGTTCAGTATTTGGTTTTTTAAATGCTAGACCGATTTCAAACGGTGTGTTTTACCCAACATACTTTATATTAACAGCATTTATTACAGGTGTGTTTTTAGCATTTATCGTGATGGGATTTAGATATAAACTAGATTTCCCTGCTGAAGTGAAAAAGATGCTAGAGGGTTTAGCTAAGATACAAGGTCTTCTTATATCTATACTAATCTTCTTTGTAACTTGGAAGATGCTAACAGATATCTATGGTGGTATGCCAGACCGTGCAGAAGTTGCTATGCACATCTTAGGAAGTCCATTATTTCAGCTTGAGGTTTTACTAGCGATGGTTCTGCCACTACTTGTAATTCTTAAAGACTTTGGTAAAAGCCCAGTTCTAATGTTTTGGGCTTCGATGATAGGAATGGTTGGTATCTTCTTTATGAGATACAACCTAGTTCACGATACACAGCTTAAGCCTCTAATGATGCTTAAAAAAGTAGAGTATCAACTACCTCCGACTTGGGTAGATTATTTCCCATCTAATGCTGAGATGCTTATCTCTGCTGGTGGCTTAGGTTTATGTCTACTTATGTACTATGTCGGTACTAAGGCATTTAACCTTGATGAAGATCATCACTAGGCTCTATCATCTCTACATGTAGAACCTCTGCATTATGCAGGGTTTTACCATGTTTTTTACTTTGAAACCAATCTACACAAATTCAAAATTCTGATTATTTTATAATCAATACAGTAAATGACAAAATCAATCTAGCTGTAAAAATCTTAAATAAATCATGAGATACAAAAATAGCTAGTAATATGATATAAAATTAATGAAGACAATAAAGTGGATAGGGTAGAATAAACGAAATGATTTCCCCTCGTATAAAGCTATTACCTTAAAATCTTTTAACACTAACGGCAATTTAAGGGTATAATTTAAATATACCTAGATTCGTAGATACTTTTGAAGAGGAAGAGATTGTTGATATTGAGGCTACTAAAACAAATATAACAAATATTGAAAAAGAGTTAGTAGAAGTTAAATCTAAAATGAACGGATTTTTAAAAGAATTAGGGCTTTAGAATGGATGAGAAAAACAGTATAAAAATATTTGAAGATAAAAATGTCCGTACACTTTGGGATGAAAATAAAGAAAAATGGTTTGTGTCTATTGTAGATGTGATTGAAATTCTAACAAATAGTAAAAGACCAAGTAAGTATTGGAGTGATTTAAAATCTAAATTAAAAAAAGAGGGAAGTGAGTTGCTTAAAAATATAGGTGGTGGTAATTATTTCAAAGAGTTAAAGGTTAAAAAATGATACCAAAAATAGAAAGGCAAGGATAAAACTATGAGCCAAAAGAGACTGTACATACTAAAATATTTTGATACAAATCTAATAAAATTTAGATTTGTATCTGACCCGATGGAGAGCACAACAGTAGAGATAGTAGAGATATATAAAGAAAATAGTCAATACTTTCCTTTAGGCATCAAACCAAAAGAGAGTAGTTTAATATCTTGGATAAAGTCTCGTACCATTCCAAAAAATAGAGAGTTTGTACATAAAATTCTAATGGAGCTAAATCTTAGTTTTGATGATATAGAGGGGATTGTATCTATATCTAAAAGTTTATCTTTAAATGATTGCTATTGGATAGTTGATAGTCAATTTGTAGGTGAGTTTAAAGATTATAATTTATATGACAATGACTTCAATAAGACTTTATCACTTCTTGCATATACAGGTTATGCAAGCATGAAACATAAAGATTTTATCTCTAGCCCTGAGTTTACTACAAATGGTATGTTGGCAAAAGCTTGGAGAAAAAATCCACAAGGAAAAGAAGGTATATATCTCTACAAAGCAGGATCAAGTGGTTTTGCAAATAGTGGAAAAGAACCCTATAGTGAATTTTATGCTTATCAAATAGCAAAAACTATGGAACTAAATATTACCCCTTATGCTTTAGGAAAATGGAAAGGAAATCTAAATAGTGTTTGTGAGCTATTTTGTACAAAAGAGTTCTCTTTTATCCCTATCTATTATCTTGTAAATGAGGGTGGATGGAAAGCGGTACTTAAGTATTATAAGAATTTAGGGGAGGAGTATTATGATGATTTAATAGATATGATCATTTTTGATGCAATTATTCTAAATACAGATAGGCACTTTGGAAACTTTGGACTTTTGGTAGATAATAAAACAAATACTATAATCAGTACTGCACCAATATTTGATAATGGATTGTCTCTATTTCAAGATGCTTTAGATGATGATTTAGAGAAAATAGAAGAGTATGCCAATACAAAGATTATGAAAAATGCAGGTGGTTTTTTAGAATTTCTTGAAACTGTAATTGATAATAAATCAAAGAAAAAAATAACAAAACTTATAAACTTTAGATTTGAAAAAAACTCTCGATTTAACTTAAAAGCAAAACGATTAAAAAAGATTGAAGAGTTTATTCAACAAAGAGTACAGAAAATACTGAATCTTCAAAGGGGATAAGATGACACCAGAGACAGATGAAAAAGTTATACAAGAAAATTGCTATAAATTTACTAAAGTCTATGAAATACACATTTATCTCTCAAAAAGATAATCTGAATTTTCGTAATGGAAAACTATCTGATGTATTGTTAAAAGATGT
>JAYEGN010000039.1:0-19913 GCA_034659115.1 Campylobacterota bacterium | reverse complement strand
CTAGTTCCACCTCTCCTGAGGTGGAACTTTTAACTTTAGCAAAAATCAGAAAAGAGATTTCAGCTCTAAAAGGTCATGCGACTATATCTATCTTTAATGATTCAGACATAGCTACACACTTTGCAAAACAAAATGTAGAGCAAATAGCAACACAAGGTCCTTTAACACCTGACCATGTTATAAGAACTAAACGAATTCCTGCGATACTAACCCTATCTAGTTCCACCTCTCATGAGGTGGAACTTCAAGCATACTTGGAAGCATATAAAAGTTACTTTGAAGCTAACAAAACAGATGAAACACTTCTAAATCCAGCTCCTAATTTTGCGATACTTAAAGACAAAGGAACTCTATCTTTTGGTAAGGGAGCAAAAGAAGCTAATATCATTAAAGATATAAATGAGCATACATTTGAAGCGATATTAAAAGCTGAAAAACTTGGGGGCTATAAGGCACTCTCTGCTTCTAAAATCTTTGAAGTTGAGTACTGGGAACTTGAACAGGCTAAACTTAAAAAGAGTGCTAGTTCTGCAGAGTTTGGTGGTAAAGTTGCTCTTGTTACAGGTGGGGCAAGTGGTATCGGTTTGGCTATTGCTAATATGTTACATGTAAGAGGTTGTGCGGTTGTTGTTCTTGATATTAATGCTGAAGTAGAGAGTATTTTTAATAAAAAAGATGCTATGGGTGTGAAATGTGACCTTAGATGTAGCGATGATATAAAAAATGCTGTTGAGTTTGCTGTTAAAAACTTTGGCGGGATAGATATAGTTGTGAGTAATGCAGGTATATTTACTCCAAGTGAAAATCTTGATAGTTTGAGTGATGAAAACTGGACTAAAAGTATGGATATAAATCTTACTTCACACCAAAAGCTCATAAAAGAAACTGCACCATTTTTAAAACTTGGGATTGACCCAGCTATAGTGATGGTAGCATCTAAAAACTTTCCAGCTCCTGGAAAAGGTGCGGCAGCTTACTCTGTAGCAAAAGCTGGACAAACTCAACTAGCTCGTATTGCAGCACTCGAACTTGGAGAGTATGGAGTAAGAGTAAATACTTTGCATCCTCACGCTGTGTTTGATACTGCTATATGGACTGATGAAGTATTAGAAAATCGTGCAAAAGCCTACGGGATGAGTGTTGAAGAGTATAAGACAAACAATGTCTTAAAAACAGAGATAAAGTCTAGTGATGTAGCAGAGTTGGTATGTGCGATGGCATCAAAACCATTTGCAAAAACAACTGGCTCACAAGTTGCCATAGATGGTGGAAGTGATAGGATAATATAGAGATTGTAAATAGGCATTTTAACTATAAAATGTTACAATTATACAAAAGACAACAAAGGATGAAAGATGACAACAGTTGTTGGTATGAGAGAGTTAGCTAGAAACTCTAATATTCTTGATGGGTATGATTATATAAAAGTTGAAGATAAAAAGACTCATGAGTATAAGGGACTTTTTGTATCGGCTAAGTATGCTGATGAAGTAGAAGAGTTTTTAGAGAAAAAATTAACAAAGTTACAGCAAGAAGAATACGATAGGTTAAAGCCTTTCTTTGGTATAGCTAATGGGGAATTTACAGATCTTAAAACAAATGCTGATATAAGGGAAGCTTACTCAAAAAGATTTATAAGTGAGTAGAAATATCTTTGTTGATACAAATATAGTGCTGGATATTTTAGATAGACAAAGAGCAAGTGGGCATTTAGTAGAAGATCTTTGGGTTAAGACACTTAAGGAAAATAAAAAAATTTATATTAGTGAAGATATGATAACAACAATTTTTTATCTTAGTAGAGATAAAGAAAAGACACTAGAATTTTTTAAAATTATACTAGATGATTGGAATATAGTAACTTTTTCAAAAGATATGATAAGTAAAGCTATAAATCTATCTTTAGAAAATAACTTAGACTTAGAGGATGTCTTGCAATGCTTATGCGCTAAAGAAAATGAGTGTGAAGTTCTGATAACAAATGATAAGCAATTTTATGATTGTGGTGTAAAAATAATGAGTACAAAAGAGTATATAGATGAAAAATAGAGTAAATTTTGATGAGGCTCTAAAGCTTTATGATATGGATTTTTTTGAGTTAGGAGAGATGGCTGATAAGATTAGAAAAGATAAGCATGGTAAAAAAACTTACTTTAATATCAACCGACATATAAACCCTACCAATGTGTGTGCAGATATTTGTAAGTTTTGTGCGTATTCGGCAAATAGAAAAAACCCAAATCCTTACGCTATGAGTCATGATGAGATTATGAAGATAGTAAGAGATGTTGAGAGTCGTGGGGTTAAAGAGGTGCATATAGTTTCTGCTCACAACCCCGATACTGGTTTGGAGTGGTACTTAGAGATATTTAAGAAGATAAAGGATGAGTTTCCTGCTCTACATGTAAAGGCTCTTACTGCGGCAGAGGTTGATTTCTTGGCTCGTCATTATGGTAAAACTTATGATGAGATACTTGATTTGATGGTTCTTAATGGTGTGGATTCTATGCCTGGTGGTGGTGCTGAAATCTTTGATGAAGAGGTTCGTGATTATATCTGTAAGGGTAAGGTTACCTCTGAGCAATGGCTAGAGATTCATCAAAAGTGGCATGAGAGAGGAAAGATGAGTAATGTTACTATGCTTTTTGGTCATGTTGAGAGTAGGGCAAATCGTATAGACCATATGATGAGAATAAGAGAGCTTCAAGATAAAACAGGTGGGTTTAATGCCTTCATACCTCTTGTTTACCAAAGAGAAAACAACTACCTAAAAGTAGATGATTTTATGAGTGCAAATGAGATACTAAAGACTATGGCAGTTAGTCGCATAGTGCTTGATAATGTGCCAAACCTTAAAGCTTACTGGGTAACATCAACTGTAAATCTGGCTATGCTATCTCAAGAGTTTGGAGCAAATGACCTTGATGGAACTATAGAAAAAGAGTCTATAAACTCCGCTGCTGGAGCTGATAGTGCTAATGGTGTGAAGCTTGATGAGTTTGTAGCACTTATCAAAAACAGTGGCTTTACTCCTGTTGAGAGAGATAGCCTTTATCATGAGATAAAAGAGTGGTGACCTTTCTATAATCTAAATACTGAGGAAAAAAATGTTAAAAAAATTATTAATTTGTTGTTTATTGCTAAGTAGTTTTTTGTATGCTGGGGATATTAAAATAGCAGTCGCAGCCAATGTGAGTTATGCGATAGATGATCTTATCAAAGAGTTTAACAAACTATATCCAAAGAGTAAAGTAAAAGTTACACTAGGAGGCAGTGGAAAATTAACTGCTCAGATAAAAAATGGTGCACCCTATCAGCTTTTTATGTCTGCAAATATGAAATATCCAGATGCCTTATATAAAGACAAAATAGCTTTAAATAAACCGATAGTTTATGCACAAGGTTCCCTTGCGATTTTAAGCAATGAGGTGCAAGATTTTTCACAAGGACTCAATCTTTTAAAGAGTGAAAAAATAGAAAAAATAGCTATTGCTAATCCTAAAACAGCACCCTATGGTAAAGCAGCAGTAGAAGCTTTGAAAAATGCTAAAATCTATGATGAGATAAAGAAAAAATTTATCTATTCAGAGTCGATTTCACAAACAGTATCCTATACTGTAACAGCTACAGATATAGGGATAATCGCCAAGTCTTCACTTTTTTCTTCTAGAATGACAAGGTTTAAAAAAGGGATACACTGGGGTGAAGTTGATTCCAAACTTTATACTCCAATTAATCAAGGGATAGTAATCTTAAAAGAGGGTGAAAAAAACAAAGAAGTAGAGGCATTTTACAATTTTATCTTAAGTCAAAAAGCAAAAAAAATCTTTGAAGATTTTGGATATATAGTTCTTTGAATACTCTTATCTCAAGCGTCATAAAAATAGATACTATTGACAATCTCAATATTGTGCATTTTGATTTTTTAGGTCAGACACTCAGTATGATGAGTTTAGATCTTAATGAAAATATAAAGATAGGTACAAAGGTTGCCTTAACAGCAAAACCGACACATGTAGTAATAGCAAAAGCCTTTGATGGGACTATAAGCTACTCAAATCAATTAAAAGCAAAAATAATAGCCTTAGAAAATGGAAAACTTTTAACAACGCTTAGTGTGCAGGTAGAAGAATCTCTTTTAGAGTCGATTATTACATTGGATTCAAGCAAAAAAATGAATCTTAAAGTAGGCGATGAGGTGATGGCTTTAATCAATGCTAGTGAACTCTCTATCTTAAAGGTTTTATGATGATTGAGATATTGCTACATCTTGAGTTTGAGCCATTTTTACTCTCGTTTAAGTTAGCAGCGGTTACTACTTTGATTTTGTTTGTTTTATGTTTGCCACTAGCTTGGTATCTTTCGCAAACATCTTCAAAGGTAAAACCTTTTTTAGAAGCTATAACAGCACTTCCTATTGTGCTTCCTCCATCGGTTTTAGGATTTTATATACTATTTGCCCTATCTCAAAACTCACCTATTGGAGTCTTTTTTGATGAGTATTTTGATGTTAAACTTATTTTTAATTTTACAGGTCTTGTAATAGCAAGCTGTTTTTATAGCCTGCCATTTATGGTGCAACCTCTTCAAAGTGGTTTTGAAAATATAAATAAAAATATGATTGAGGCCTCTTATGTCGCAGGAAAAAGTCCATTTGAAACACTCTTAAAAGTAGCCCTACCCAATATAAAACCATCTTTACTTACAGCAATTATAGTAACATTTGCACATACAGTTGGAGAGTTTGGAGTTGTTTTGATGGTTGGTGGAAGTATTCCTGGTGAGACAAAAGTGGCATCAGTTGCTATATATGAGATGGTTGAAATTATGGATTATACTGGAGCACATGTATATAGTGCCATAATGCTACTTCTTAGTTTTTTAGTTTTGCTGAGTGTTTATATTTTTAACCATAAGCAAAAGAGTAAATTTGGTGAATTTAACTAATGATAAAGATTGATATAGACAAAAAACTCCATGGAAGTAGTGGAGAGATGAATTTAGATATAAGCTTAGAGATACAAAATGGTGAATTTCTAGCACTTACCGGCGAGAGTGGAAGTGGTAAAACTACACTACTGAGAGTTTTAGCAGGACTAGAAGAAGCCGATGGCATAATCACTATAGATGATGAAATTTGGCTTAATTCTAAACATAATTTAGCAGTACAAAAAAGAGGGATAGGTTTTGTATTTCAAGACTATGCACTCTTTGATAATATGAGCGTAGAAGAAAACCTTCTATTTGTAAAAAAAGATAAAGATTTAGCAACTCGTCTTTTAAAAATCACTGAGCTAACACAACTAAAAGAGAGGCTGCCTAACACTCTTAGCGGTGGGCAAAAACAGCGTGTAAGCCTATGTAGAGCTATGATGAAACAACCTAAATTATTACTCTTGGATGAACCATTGTCAGCACTTGGTCCAAAGATGAGAACAAAGTTACAAAATGAGATTTTAATGCTTCATAAAGAGTTTTCTACAACTACAATCATGGTAAGCCATGATCCAAGTGAGATATACAGACTAAGCAACCGTGTTATCGTTTTAGATAAAGGAAAAATTATCAATGAGGGGTCTGCTAAAGAGGTTCTTTTAAAAACAACAGGGTCTGCTAAATTTTCTTTTGAAGGCGAACTTTTAGATATTATTCAAGTTGATGTAATCTATATAGCTATAGTTTCTATTGCTCAGCAGTTGGTTGAGGTTGTAGTGACACAAGAAGAGGCAAAAAACTTAAGTATAGGAGATATAGTTAGTGTTAGTACAAAAGCTTTTACTCCAACTATTATTGCTAGTTAATATTTAGATTTTACTTTATAGCACTTAGATCTCGTGTCATGGTATGGAATGACGGCGTGTGAAACTCAATTTAGAGGTACCCTTTAATCAAAGGTAAACCTCTAGCTCTGCCGGAGGAGTTCCAAAGACTATTCTTTAGTAACTATGTAGAGTTGCTCATGATTTAAGCGTTTGAGTATATCCATGACTGTTACAAAGTCTTGGAATTTTGACTCTTTATCACTTCTAAGAACTACAGTTTGCTCTTTTGGAACTTTTGAGAGTTTTAGCTCTAGCTCTTTGGCATCAAGCTTGTCTTTTTCAAAAAACATTTCACCTTTAGAGTTGACATAGATACTGACCTCTTTTTTAAGATCTTCTTTTTTAGTGGCTTTCGCCTCTGGCAGCTCAACTGGAATGACTCCCTGTTTTATAAATGTAGCAGTTGTCAAAACCATAACTAAGAGAACAAGCATTATATCTATAAAGGGAATCACATTTATCTGATCAAATTTCTTATGTACTTTTCTACATTTCGCCATAGTTAATTAGCTCTCTTTGAGATCGTTTGCAACATCAAACTTGGTCAAAATTTTCTCAACTTTACGAAGTGCTATAGTGTAAGCTACTATAGCAGGCATAGCAACTATTAGCCCCATAGCAGTCGCTTTTAGAGCTAGAGCAAGACCCATCATGATTTTTTTAGCATCAACAGCACCTACATCACCCATAGTATAAAAAGTAATCATAATCCCTGTTACAGTTCCAAGAAGACCAACATATGGTGCATTTGTGCCTATCGCACTGATTATGCTTATATTATCTGTTAAATCCATATCTAAGTTATCTCTATGGTTATAGTCCTCTATGCGAACACTTTTATAAAACATCATTCTTTCTATAAATAACCAAAGAGTTACTATACTCATGAGTATTAAAATCCCCATAACACCATAGTCTAGAGCCTGTTCTGCGTAAGATAAAAAGTTGTCTTGCATTAATTGTCCTTAAATTTTAATAATACTGTTGTTCCATGATTAGGTTTAGAGTTAAAGCTGAGTTGTACATCTTGTGTATCACAAAATCTTTTTACCATACTCAATCCTATACCAAATCCTTGCATATTTTTGTTTGACTGGTAGTAGTTGTCAAAAATTTGTATAAGCTCAACTTCATCCATTCCGCAACCATAGTCTTGTATATAAAGTGTATAATCATTTAATTTTATATCGCATATATTACTATTTGGTGCGTATTTTACACCATTATCTATAAGATTGTCAATGACTTTAGATAAGCCTATTTTATCATTTATGATTTGAGTGTTTTCAAGGTCTAGATTAAACACTACATGTGGGTAGATGTGCTGTAGAAACTCTACTCTTTGTTTGATTAATACATCAAGAAAAAAACTTTCATTTATGTTGTTAAATGTTTGTTTTTTTATCATATAGTCTAGTTCATTATATCTTTCTTGTAACATTGCACATGCTGTTTCAATTCTTTGAACTCTTTTGAAATCTTTATTCTCTTGTATGTTTTTTTTAATCATATTTGAATTTGTCATAATTGTACTGATTGGAAGATTTAACTCATGGAGTGTTTCTTTTGATAAATTTTGTAGATGTATTACATGCTCTTGAAGAGGATCGATGGCTAACTTTGAAATCATAACTCCTCCGAGTATACTAAAACATAGTAACACAAGGGCTAAAAAAAATATATTTTCTATTTGAACTATGGCTACAAAGTAGTATAAAATAGTTAGAAAAGTAAGTACAGTTAAAAGATAATATATAAAAATATTTATACGAAGGTTACGAAACAAGTCTGTACCCAATCCCACGAATATTTTCTATAAGTATATCTGGTAATAACTGTTTAATCCGATTTATATAAACTCTTATTGCACCATCACTTCTTGTTTGCGATACACTCCATAATTCATCACTTATCAACTCTTTTGGCACGGTATTGTTAGCATGTTTCATTAGTAACAATAAAAGTAGATACTCTTTTTGTGATAATTCAAGCTCTTTTTTGTCATATAAAATTCGTTGATGAAGTTCATCATGACAAAGTAATCCTATAGCTTGCGTATCTGTTGCGGTTGTTCTTTTTAGAAGTGCGTTTATGCGTAAAAGAAGTTCATCACTATCAAAGGGTTTTGTTATATAATCATCTGCCCCACTAAGAAAGCCTTGTGCTAACTTCTCCTTATCTTTATGTGATGTGATAAATATAGCGGGTGTCAAATCTTTTGCATCTCTAAGTTCTTTAAGAAGAGTTATTCCATCTATAAGTGGAACATTGATATCAAGTAGATAGAGGTCAAATTTTTGATTAAAAGAAGCATCTAAAGCACTCTGTCCATTTGGTACATGTAGAACTTTAAAGCCACTTTCTTCCAATAAATCTATAAGAGTTTCTCCAAAAAGAAGATCATCTTCTAAGAGTAAAATTTTATTCAATACTCTCAATTGCCCAGTTGATAGCTTCTCCAGCAAGCATTGGCACAACGCTACCATAGTGCTCAGGTATAACAAAGGTTCTTTTTTCCAATATTACTTCTTTAAATTCAGGACAGATTCCATAGATATTTTGTGCATTATCACTAACAAATGCTTGTAAATTATCCAATTTATCGTATTGTTCAAAGATTTCACATAGAAGTTGTAGTGCGATTGGCGCTGTAAATACTCCAGCAGCACAACCGCAACTCTCTTTTTTATTTTGTGGATGAGGTGCTGAGTCTGAGCCAAACATCACTTTTGGATGAGCTGAGAGTGCTACAGTCAATAGCGCGTCTAAGTCTTCAGGTCTTTTTGCTATTGGCTTACAAAAGTTATGAGGCATCATCATTCCACCAACCACATCATCAAGTGTTAAAAGAAGGTGATGAACTGTTATGGTAGCATAAAGATTATCATATTTATCAAGCATCGCTACAGCTTCTTTTGTGGTAATATGCTCCATGATAATTTTAAGTTTTGGAAATGAAGTTGCAAGTAGTTCATAGACACTCATAAACTCTGCTTCTCTATCCATAACAAAACCATCAGTTTCACCATGAACACATAGGGGAATCTCTAAATCACTCATAGCTTGAAGAGTATGACGCATCTCATTTATATCAAAAGATGAAACTCCACCTTCAGAGTTAGTTGTAATTCCTGCAGGATAAAGCTTTATTGCTATAATTTCATCAGCAACACTTTCTAAAAAAGCTTTATCGTAGTTCTTGTAAAATAGCGTCATATATGGTTCAAAGTAATCATTAGGAACTGATGCCATAACTCTTTGTTTATATTCTACTACATCCGTTAAGCTTGCTACTGGTGGAACTAAGTTTGGCATAATAACTGCACCGCTAAAGCTATATGCAGTTAATGGTGCAACATTCTCAAGCATCACACCATCACGAAGGTGTAGGTGCATATCAAGTGGCATTAGAATAGTGTGAGTTTTATGATTTGACATTTTGCGTCTCTTTGTGTTGAATTTTAGTTTTTATCATTATTTTTCCTTCATATAATTGGAACCTAAATTTTAGTTTATTTAGACTCTAATAGAGTCCTTTTTTGTTCCGTTAAAGATGTGATAATCTCTACTTCCATCTCTGGTGGTAGTTTTCCTTTTCCAACTAAATCCAGCATCTTATGTAAGCGTTTTTCATCATGCTCTCTCTCTTTTAGGTGTTGTTCATGTTTTAGCTGTTCTTGCTGAATTTTTAGTTTTATATCTCTATTTTTCTTACTATTTAGATAAAACAGGAGTATAGCTACAAGCAAAAAAGCTATTATGGCTATAGTGATATAAAAATCATTCTGTATATCATCTTTTTTGACTAAAACATCTAGTTTAGATGTTTGGATTTTCGTTGTTGAATCTGTTATGGCGACCTCTTTTTGAGCATCAGCATTGACTTTTGCAATAAGAAGTTCATTACCAGAAGTGATTTTAGCTATCTCTATTTTAGCATCTGCATCAATTTTTGAGATTTCGACTTTATTTTCTCTATCTTTTTGTTTATCAGCTGATTTATATGCAAGCGAATTAGGATTTACTCCTACAGGAACCTGATTCATTAATGCTGGTGAACTCTTTTGTTTATATGGTGAAGAGTCTTGACAAGCAGTTATTGATAGTATGATTAGTAAGCTTATTATTAATGATTTCATAGAGTAATTATACTATGAAATCATTTACTTAATATCAGTTTTTTTGCTTCTAAAATCAGATCATTAATCACTTTTTCATAGTTTTGGACCTCTGCTTTAGAAATTGACTCAAAACGAGTCACTAAAACAGGAGTAGTGTTTGATGCACGAACTAAACCCCAACCATTTTCAAAATTTATGCGGACACCATCTACATCGATAATATCTTTTACTCTAGGAAAAGATGCCGGTGGATTTTCTAAAAGCTCCTTTACTTTGTCAATAATTTTAAACTTCTCTTCCTCAGTAGTTTTTACCTTAATCTCCTCAGTAGAAAATACTTTTGGTAACTTTTCTAGCTCTTCATCTAAATCAATTCCATCATAAATAAGCTCTAACATTCTAAGAGTAGCATAGATAGCATCATCATAGCCAAAATAACGATTTTTAAAAAACACATGACCACTTACTTCACATGCAAGGTCTGCATCTGTCTCTTTCATCTTTACTTTTAAGTTTGAGTGACCAGTTTTATACATGATAGCGTTACATCCACGACGAGTAAGTTCGTCATACATAACTTGTGAGCACTTAACCTCACCGATAACAGTAGGTTTATCCATTTTCATAGAGTATAAAAGAGCCATCATATCGCCCTTTATATTGTTCTTGTGAGTTAAAACTGCGATTCTGTCAGCATCGCCGTCGTAAGCAAAAGCGATATCATTTCCATCTGCTAAAAGTTTTTTAACATCTTGTAAATTGTGTTCTTCTGAAGGGTCGGGATGATGGTTTGGAAAAGTTCCATCAGGATCAACATAAAGACCTGTAGTTTTAAGCTCTAAGGCTTTAAATATATCTTCTGTAACAACGCCGGCAACACCATTTCCACAGTCATAAGCTATGCAAGTATCCATACCTTTTAAATGTTGAAATTCACTCACTAAAAAATCTACATAGCGAGCAACTGCGTCTATCTCTGTTACATCTCTTTGAGCTTTTGCTGGAAAATCCATCGCTTCGCATTCACGACCCAAGGCATAAATAGCTTCACTAAAAAATGGTGCTTTATCTACAGTGATTTTAAAACCATTGTATTCGCTTGGGTTGTGTGAACCGGTAATCATTACAGAGGCAGAAGGTGTAATCCCATCCCAATCTTGATAATTTGTAAAGTAATTTACAGGCGTAGGAACAAGTCCCATGCCAAGAACTTTTTTACCACCAGCATTAAGCCCAGCTACAAGATACTCAAAAAGTATAGGAGAATGACTTCTTGCATCATAACCAACGGCTACATATTCACCATCTATTTTCGATGCTAAAGCATACCCAATTCTAGTTACACTCTCTTCGTTTAACTCTTTTTCGTAAATACCGCGTATGTCGTACTCTCTGTAGATGCTCATTTAAATCTCCTCAAACCTTGTCTAATCTCGTGGACAAGGGCTTTATAGTGTTTTTTTTGTAATACAATAAAAGTCCGATTATCGTCGGACTTTGTCAAATTTTCTCATATCCGTCGGACTCTCATCGGACTAAAACGGACTTGAAAAATTAAAATTTTTATATATTAGGAAGTGAAATGATACAGTTAAAAACATTAAATAAAAGAATTGCTACAAAGTCATTAGGTGTCTTTTATAAATCAGTTGTAAATAAACAATACAAAGATATATCTATAGAAACAAATAAAAAGTTTCATGATAGATTTCTAATTATTGATAATAAAGAGGTTTACCGTATAGGAGCTATTTTCTGACTATTAATTATGATACTCCTTGTTCTTCTTAAAAAAGTATTATTTAATACCTCTCGTAGAGATAAACAAAAAAACACC
Organism: Campylobacterota bacterium; assembly: GCA_034659115.1. Lineage (GTDB taxonomy): Bacteria > Campylobacterota > Campylobacteria > Campylobacterales > Sulfurimonadaceae > Sulfurimonas. The sequence goes on along the minus strand of JAYEGN010000039.1, from coordinate 8,133 downwards.
TAAAAGCAGAACAAGAACACCGCCTAAAATCTCTAGGATGTAACTCTTTTCATTTAAAAATCCACCTGTTTTTTTATTGATAGCTATACTAAATATTCCAGCTATCGAGATAGTTAGTCCCATGCCTATACTCATAGCTATCGCTGAAAGTATTCCAAGAGTGTATTGCCCCAGAACTATGCAAAAAAGTACTATGGTCATCACTCCAGGACAGGGAACCACTCCTGCACTAAATGCGACAGCCACCCCACTTTTAGAAGATTTTTTCAATCTTTTTTCTTTATGTTTTCTACCGCTGTATGCTTCATAAATCAGATATATTCCAACACCTATAATCATAACAGCACTGATGGACATAGCTATATCGGAAAACTCATTGAAATTTTTTCTAAACATAGTTTTTAAAATAAAAAATATACCAAATGTAAACATAAGTGCAGATATCGCATGAATGATCGATATCATATACCCCATCTTAAAAGCTTTTTTATAATCACCCTTATTTGCTGTAAAATATAGTGCTACCAAAGCTTTACCATGTCCAGGACCTGCCGCATGTATGAGTCCATAAACAAATGCTATACCCAAGACAAGAAGAGATACGCTTAAGCTACTATCATCATTTAAACTTCTAATAGTGCTAGATATATAACGATTGAGTTCATACTGCCATGAGATAAGAGTTTGTAAAAATGTGTTGTAAAATTCCACTACTTTAACTCCAAGCTATAGCCATAGTACTGCTCCGTATCTACTCCACTTACTTTTGCAGATGCACCTTTGAGTGTTACAAATTCCTTTTTTAACACCATCGCTACATAAAAATCAGTATCACCAAACTCCAAAACAGTATTTTTAATATTATAGTTCTGCTCAATATCAAATGAATAGCAGATTCGATTATTTTCTATCGTTGCTCTAAAGTTTTTAGGCTTTGGAAACTCTATAGCTTTACCATCTACCTTGATATGCGTATAGTAACTATAATCCTTAAAAAGAGTAAAATAATTTGCATAGATAAAAAAATTTTCTTTCTTATCTATAACTCCATTCATATCTCTATCCATCTCCATAATTAAGATAGTTGATGTCATCTCATCTAAGACCCATTTAAAATGTATAGTTTGCATCTTATCATTTTCTACTTCTATGCTAGGATAAACCTCTATAAATGTATGAGGATGGGCAAAAATTGATGAAACATATAACAAAAATATGTAAACTACTTTCATATATAACCTTGCTTTTTGAATATTTTTCAAAGTTTATCCTATAAGTTTAAATATAAGCTTAATAAAATACTGTTATTATTAGAAACTATATTTATCAACTTATAAGGCAATAAAATGATGGATAATCTAAAGCTTCTTGATATTCTTCCAAATGGTGTAATTCTATTTAAAGACAAAAAAATAGAGTATCTAAATCAACATATTTTAAATGTTTTAAATATTGATTTCTTAGATAAAAAGAGTGCCATTGAGATAGTTTTAAAGACGCTAAAAGTCAAAAATGAAAAAGCTCTATTTAGATTTTTCACTACTCATGATTATTTTATAAATAATAAAAAAACAATACAAATAGCACGCAATAAATATGGAGAGTATGATATATTTTCATTGATGATGATCTGTCCATTACTGATTTCTACGGAGTTTATTAAGAAAAAAAAGAGAGAGTCCCAAGCAGTTAATATTGATAATAAAGTTGCAAAATATTTTAAAATAAATGATATTAAAAAAGTAATGGTATTGACTTTTTATAAAGGGCTTCCATTAAAAAACTTTGGAGATATTATTAAAATCACTAAAAACTCTATAGAAATTTCTGTAGATTTAAAACATCGTATATCGCTTTTAGAAGGAGATGATATTTTGCTTCTTAGCAATACAAAAAAAGGTTCATCAATACTACACGGACATGTAGCCCAAAACAAAGGCAATATTTTTACTATTAAAAACTTTATCTTATCTAAAAGTGATAAGCATCTCAGAGAAGGTATCAGGATTAAAGCTTCTCAAGGGATGTATGCTCTTGTTGATAAACAAAAGTTTTCCATATATGATATATCTCAAAAAGGGATTAGCATCTATATAAGCGATCCTATTGAAGAGCTTATCTTAAAGAAAAAAACCTCCATAAGCATTCTTTTAAATGATGAACAATTGCATATAGATGTAAAGTACTTAAAAACTATCTATCATGAAACTGGCAAAGAGTTAAAGATAATATTCACTATATTTGCTACAAATAGTGGTGATTCAAAGATTCACGATTACATAAACAAAAAGCAAAATGAAATAATAAGAGAGATTCATAGATACCAGACAAATAACTATTATGCTGAAGATATATAATGAGAGAGAAACTAATCCACTTAAACAGTGGAAACTGAATACTGTAATATTTCTGTGAACACTTTTTGCTATACTATTTGACGGATACGCGTATACATGTTTATTTTTATACTAACTGTCGTAGAGACGATAGTTCCACAAGTTAAGGATAAGTAATGATAGATTGTTTAGTCTGTTTAAATATCTCAAGTTCCTCATGCTCACAGGTCGATCACAATAAAGATTTTATACAGATGGTGCGTATAAATCAGATGTTTGATGATGGAGGAGGCTGATCCTTTCGTCTATAAAAATTAACTCAGCCTACTTTTTAGTAGGCTTCCGCTTTTATCTCTATTTACTCTACTGCGTCTAACAACTCCTTCACGATTAAAGATTTTAGTGTATAATCTAGCTCAAAGAGAGGTATAAAAACATAATGAAACAAGTAATATGAAAATAGGTTTATATGATTAGTTATAAAGATTTTGAAAAATCACTTGAAAGCTTAGGTATCGTTTCAAAATTCACCTTAAGTGATTTAAAAAGCAACTACTTACAACTCTCTAAAAAGCATCATCCAGATATGGCTGATGGTGATGCACTGAAGTTTAAAGAGATTAATGAAGCGTACAAGTTGATACAGAAATATACACAAAACTATAGATTTGGAGTTGATGAAAAAGATTTTTATCAACAAAATCCATTTGCAAAAAAACCAAAAGATTGGTTTTATGATTTTTAAAATATTCAAAGAGATTGATTAAACTTCTTTTATATAATAATAACTAATTTTTATATTAAGTTATTATTATGTTAAAAAAGATACAATTTTATAAATTTTAAATACAAGGAACAAAAATGAAAAAACTTATCGCAACTATTATGCTGATAACAGCTCTAATCTCACCAACTCTTTTAGGTGCTGATCAAGCAAAAGGCTTAAATGTTTTAGTAAACTCAGGTGATCCACAAACTCAAGCAATGGCAATGGTTCTATCTCTTATGAGTATAAAAAAATATAAAAAACAGGTAAATATAGTTTTATGTGGAGCTGCTGGAGATTTAGCAGATAAAAATATAAAGGGTGTCGCTATAAAAAGACCAAATGGCAAAGCACCATCTGCAAAAGACCATCTGAAAATCTTAATCAAAAAAGGGGCACATGTAGAAGTTTGCCCTCTATACCTGCCAAACTCTGGTAAAGATAAATCTGTTCTTTTAAATGGTATAACAGTAGCTAAACCACCACTAGTTGCTGGTAATCTACTCAATGACGATTTTGCAAATATCTCCTTTTAATATATAGATATTTTGATAGTTGAATACTTTGTATATTTTTTAATAACCACAATACTCTCAACTATCTTTGCCATAGCAGGACTAGGTTCTGCTGTTGCCTTAGTTCCTACTCTAAATATCGCTGGATTATCTTTTGATATGGCTAGGGTAAGTGGATTATTTGTAAACTCCATCAGTACAATCACAACAAGCTTCTTAAATCTAAAAAAACAACTCTTTGATATGAACTTTGTTGCACCACTTGTTGTAAGTTCAGTTATTTTTGCTTATATTGGAGCAAGAATCTCCTTGCATGTAGATGTAGAAATCGTTAAACTAATCTTTGGTATCACACTTCTAATCATCGCTTCTATGATTCTTTTTTTTAAAGCACCAAAAAAGCAAGTAACTCATAACTCAAAAACTATACTTATCTTTGCAGGTTCAGTTGGCGGTGTTTTTTCTGGATTTTTAGGTATAGGTGGTGGCTCTATAATCTCTCCTATATTGCTACTGTTTGGCTATGATATAAAAAAAATTGCTATAGGTATATCTTTTGTTATTCCGTTTTCATCTATCGTTGCATTTGGCAGTTATGCAAGTGTTATAGGGCTTGACTATGTACTCTTAAGTGTGGTTGGAGTTGGAGCCTACATAGGTGGAATGGTTGGAAACTATATCTTGCACTTTAAAATATCTCCACAAACTATCAAGAAAATTCTTGCTGTGGCTTTATATATTATAGCTTTTAAAATGTTGCTTAGCTAATCTCATGATAAACCTATGCCATAGTCTAGGCTTAAAAGTAATAGCTGAAGGTGTTGAGACAGAGAAAAAAAAGTTTTTAATTAAAAATGGCTGTAAGTTTATGCAAGGCTATCTCTACTCTAAACCACTATCTGCAGATGAGATGACAGAGTTCTTGTATAAAACAACGGGATAAAAGGTTAAAAACCTTTTATCTTATCTGTTTGCTATGGACTTTGCCCATCCTTCCATAACTTCATTTAACTGTTCTTTGGGTGCTTCTAAAAATTCTACAATATAAGAGTCTTCTAGCTCACAAACACCTATGCTCCTAGGTCTTGCTGCTAAGATTTTTGTGTTTGGTATAGCCTTGCCAAAACAAAAGATAATATTTTGTGCATCTTTTATATCTTCGCTAATCTCTCCACCCATATCGCTAGTATGTGTATAGTGATCAAATGTAGCGATAAACCTAGCAACACTATGAACCTCCACTAACTCTTTTAAATAGGCGATAATCTCACTCACACCATCATAAGTAGTTTCACTTTTAGATATCTCTACCGTATATACAGGATATTTTTCCATAAATATAGTTTTAGTCATTTTGATTTTTTCCTTATAATAATCATAAGGAAAGTATATCATATATTTAACACTGTATGAATATAAAACAAAATTAAAAAGCAGCAAGAGAAATTTTTCTATCACTTACTTATGCTATTATTTCAAAAAATATAAAAGAGAAGATATGGATACTGTAAAAACTATATATTTAAAAGATTATAAAAAACCAGAGTTTAAGATTTTGACTTGCAAGCTTATATTTGAGCTATATGAAGAAGAAGTTATAGTTACTAACTCTATGGATATACAAAAAATAAGTAGTGATGCTACTGATATAACTTTAGATAGTGTTGATTTAGAACTTTTAGAACTTCGTTTAAATGACTTTAGAGTAGATAAAGATGGCTGTAAGATTCAAGAAGACAGCTTAAGTATTTTAAATGTTCCAGACAATTTCACTCTTATCATTAAAAACAAAATCTACCCTCAAAATAACACAGAACTTGAGGGGCTTTATAAGTCTGGTAATATATTTTGCACCCAAAATGAACCAGAGGGATTTAGAAAAATCACTCCATATCTTGATAGACCAGATGTGATGGCAGTCTTTACTACTACCATCATAGCAGACCAAGAGAAGTACCCCATACTTCTTAGCAATGGAAACAAAAGAAACTGTCATGACTTTTTAAATGGCAGACATGGAACAACTTGGCATGATCCACATCCAAAACCATCCTACCTTTTTGCTTTAGTTGGTGGGGATCTAGGAATTTTAAAAGATCAATACACGACAGCTTCTGGAGAACATGTAGAGCTAAACATATACTGTGACAAAGGCAATGAATCACAATGCTCACATGCGATGAAGTCACTTAAAGAGGCGATGATTTGGGATGAGCAAAACTATGGACGAGAGTATGATTTAGAGATATATAACATAGTAGCAGTAGATAGTTTCAATATGGGAGCGATGGAAAACAAGGGGTTAAATATTTTTAATTCGCATTATGTTTTAGCAGATGAAACAAAAGCTACAGATATGAACTTTATGGGTATACAGAGTGTTATAGCGCATGAATATTTTCATAACTGGACTGGAAACCGTATCACATGTAGAGACTGGTTTCAACTTACACTCAAAGAGGGGCTTACTGTTTTTCGTGATCAATCTTTCTCAGCAGACCTAAACTCATCAGAGGTTCAGCGTATAACTGATGTAAAAGCCTTAAGAGATAGACAGTTTATAGAAGATGCTTCACCTACTGCTCATCCTATTCAGCCTGATTCTTATATAGCTATAAATAACTTCTATACAGCTACGGTTTATGAAAAAGGTGCAGAGGTAATTAGGATGATTTATACTCTCTTGGGAGAACAAAACTATAGAAAAGCAACAGATCTATACTTTGATACCTTTGATGGACAAGCGGTAAGAACTGATGATTTTTTGTGGGCGATGAGTGAAGCTAGTGGGGTGAACCTAAAGAGTTTTGATACATGGTATCATCAATCAGGAACACCAACTATTAAAATCCAAGAAGAGTTTAAAAGTGGAGTATATAAACTCATTTTAACTCAACTTATACCACATGCTGTCGATGGTAGCAAGCAACTACCATACCATTTTCCATTTAAGATTGGACTGATTGGACTTGATGGTGAAGAGATATTGGAAAAAATCTTACTTGTATCTAAAGAGAAAGAGGAGTTTATTTTTGAAGGCTTAGCTTCTAAACCATACATATCTTTAAATCGTGATTTCTCAGCACCGGTGATATTGGAGCAAGATGCTAAAGAGTACGCTTTTTTAATGAAGTATGATAATAATAGTTTTGCAAAGTATGAAGCAACACAATCTTTTGCTATAGATACGATGCAAGAGATCATAAAATATGGCAATATAGATGAGAAGTTTTTAAAAGCTTATGGATATATATTGGACTTAGATGTTGAACTCTCATATAAGGCATTACTCTTAGAGTTGCCATCTATATCAACGATGATGCAAAGAGAAGAAGTTGTTGATTTTGAACCCATATACTTTGCTAAAGATAGATTAGAAAAAGAGCTTGCTACCATATATAAAGAGGAGTTACTAGAGCTTTATACTCAAAATCACAATCCTACATGTAAAGAGTTGGATTCTATCAGCATAGGTCAAAGAGCTATTAAGAATAGAGCTTTAAAAATATTATCTGCTCTTAAAAGTGAAGAGATAATAGAGTTAGCAAAAATACAGTATGAACAATCTTTGACAATGACAGATAGAATAGTTGCTCTTGATATTTTAGAAAATATTTCAACGATAGAAAGTGAAATAGCCCTCAACAACTTTTACACTCTTTACAAAGATGATACCTTGGTTATGAATAAGTATTTTTCTATCCTAGCAGCATCAGGCAGAGAGGGTACGCTTGATAGAGTAATAGCTCTGCAAGATGATGAAGTGTATGATGAAAAAGTTCCAAACCTTGTTCGTTCACTCATAGGTGTATTTGCAAGAAACTACAAATATTTTCATGCAAAAGATGGTTATGGATACAGATTTATTGCAGATAAAATCATAGAGATAGACAAGATAAACGCACAGATGGCTTCAGGACTTGCAGGAGCTTTTAAAATCTACGAAAAGATGAATCCACTCAACAAAGAGTTGATGAAAGAACAACTTATAAGAATTATGGCAACTAAAACACTTTCTAAAAATGTATATGAGATTGTTAGTAAGATTTTAAAGGCATAAGTTTTATAGAAATAAATAACTTCTGGCACTAGATGCCGACACCCCTGTCGCTTCTACAATCTGTTCTTTTTGGAACTTTTAACTTCCTATGCACTAGCTTGAAGTTTAACGCCAAAGCTATCTAGTACTTTCATTATAGTTTCAAACCTAGGTTTAGAATCAGCACTGAATGTTTTATATAGACTTTCTCGTCCTAGGCCTGTATCTTTTGCTATTTGGCTCATGCCTTTAGCTTTTGCTATATTTCCAATAGCTTCAAGCAGTTCATTCATATCACCATCTTGAAGTACTTGAGAAAGATACTCTGCTATCATCTCTTTAGAATCTAAATATTGAGATACATCGAATGTTGTTAATTTAGTCATCTTTTAACTCCTCTGCTATTTTTTTAGCTTTTAAAATATCTTCTGTCTGAGTAGATTTGTCTCCAGCAATAAGAAGAATCACTATTTCTTC
>JAYEGN010000038.1:0-4553 GCA_034659115.1 Campylobacterota bacterium | reverse complement strand
AACTTTTTTACATCACCTTGATTTGTAAAACCTAGTTCTTTTCTATATTCCTTAAAATATTGTGTTGTTATTAATGCACTCATTATATTATTAATCCTTTTGACATTTATGATTTTATCTAAAGTTTACTATTGATTTTATAAATTGTAAAAATATGTAAAATTTACTTTCATCATAGCGACTGAGTACAAAAATATGTTACCCATATTTGTAGTTTTAAAGTTCTATAATGGTAGCTAAACTTTTAAACATTCTAAAACTAAAATCGGGCTAGGGTAACATATTTTTGTTGCTACGATTTGTTATGTTACTTGCGTATTTAAAAGTTATTTTTGTTAATACTAGTTTCGTGTAAGTTTCCATTAACAACATTGTATAAAGTTACAGTATGTCCATAAGTTGTTTGTTTATCTTTAGTGAAATTTTTAGGTACATTAAGTGTCATAAGATATGGTGAAAATTTTACAAAATTATTTGAAAGATTAACATCAAAAGGTAAGCACACAACAGTAGCACAAATAGCAGTAATGAGAAAGATGATAATCATAGCTCATAGCCTTTATAAAAATGATAAAGTTTATGATAAAGAGCTGTATGCAAAAAGAACGGCAGTCAAAAAAGCTGCATAAGATTAAAGTAAAAGGAGATGAGATGCTTGAAAAAAGATAGTGTTTCTTATGGTAACAAATTAGTATAAATTTTTAAGTTTGTAGTGGTTTCTAGGAGGCTTACAAAAAGCGTATCATTCACTAAAAGAGATTAAAGTTACATTAAAGACAACTTTAACTACAATAGCTAATAATTAAAGATTAACTAACCTAAGGTATTTGATGAGTCTGTATAAAAAGCTACTTCATAATCTTTCCTCTGTCATAGTTTTTATAATTTTTGTAATTGGTTTTGCCTTTATGCTTACAATTCATAAAGAGTGGAATGATGCTGTAAATAAATACATCCCCCTTAAAGCTCAAATAATTACACTGCGTTACAACATCACTGAAGCACACATATGGCTTGAAGAACTGATAGGTGGAGATAAACATATTGACATTAACAAAGATGTTCTAAGCCGTTTTGAGCATAAAAGCTTTCACAATCTTCAAAGTATAAAAAATATTTTAGTTGATGAAAAAAACAAAGATATTCTAAGCTCCTTAAGAGAAGTTGACAAGGAAGCAGATATTCTGTTGATATTGGCAAAAGCACGCTGGGAAAATAGTAAAAAGTTTGGTATCGGTAGCGATGCAGACCAAGAGTTTGATGACCACTTCAATCACTTTTTAGACTTAAGTGATATCTCTATACAGATAATAGATAAGCAATTTAAACAAGAGCTACAAGAGAGAGATGTCCATTTTAAAGTTATACTTGGTATATTCTTAGCCATTAATATTTTTATGTTTGTACTGCTTTACTCTATAAGAAAGAGTGAAAAAAACGCAGAAAAAGAATTAGCACAGAGTGAGCAACGCTTTAAAGCCCTACATGAAGCGAGATCAGGTGGTATTGTTATTCACGAAAAGGGAGTTATTTTAGAGTGTAACCATAGACTAACAGAGATTTTTGGTTACAGCTACGAGGAGCTCATAGGCTATAACGGTTTGTTACTTATGTCGGATGACTCACGAGATATGGTAATTCGTAATATTGCGAGTGGGTACGAAAAACCTTACAAAGCGTTTGGTGTTCATAAAAATGGTACAAAATTTCCAATTCGTATAGAGGGACGAGAGATTATGTACAAGGGGAGACATACAAGAGTTGTAGAGTTTAACGATATTACTCAAGAGGAAAAACTTAATGAAGAGTTATCTATATTAAACACTCAACTTGAGCTAAAGGTACAAGAGAGAACTCAAAAACTAGAAGACTCTTTTAAAGAGCTGGAACAGACGCAAAAGCATCTTATAGAGACAGAGAAAATGGCATCACTTGGTAGCTTAGTTGCAGGCATTGCACATGAGATAAATACACCTATAGGTCTAAGCATTACAAGTATGACTCATTTTATCTCACAGACACAAAAACTAAACAAACTCCATAAAAATGAAGATATGAGTGAAGAGGATTTCCTAAAATATATGCAAGATGCAGATAAACTAGCAGAGGTCACTTATGAAAACCTAAAAAGAGCCGCAGAACTTGTTAAAAGTTTTAAGCAGATATCTATAGACCAAACAAGCGAACACAGCAGAGACTTCAACCTCAAAAAGTATATTGAGGGGGTTCTATTAAGTCTGCACAATAGAATAAAACAGACACAAATTCAAGTTGAAGTCAATTGTCCATCAGAGCTAAACATAAACTCCTATCCAGGGGCTTTTTCACAAATCTTTACAAACCTCATAATGAACTCGCTTATACATGCTTATGATATAGGTGAAAAAGGATTGATTAGCTTAAACTTTGAGCTTAAAGATTCGAATTTGCTCTTTACCTATAAAGATGATGGAAAAGGGATAGGTCAAGAGAACCTAAAACATATATTTGACCCATTTTTTACCACTAACAGAGCACATGGCGGTAGTGGTTTAGGACTCAATATAATCTACAACATTATTACAGTGCAATTAAAAGGAAGTGTTATGTGTCAAAGTGAAGAAGAGCAAGGCCTTACATTTACAATAAATATACCCTTAACTAAAGATTTGGAGTCATAAAATGAATGCAGAAGTTTTAAACTTAAAAAATTTAGATACCTATATAGAGATGATAGATGAGATGGTTTTTGTCACAAGTATAGATGAAAAATATACACACTGCAATAGTACATTTTTAAACTATTTTAACAAAGTAAAAGAGGATGTAATAGGCAGAGATATTTTTGATTTTCACTCTCAACTTGATACATCTAATGAGTTAAGCTTTAAACATGACGATGGCACGCGAGAGTATTTTCAAGTTTCCCAAGAAGTGCTTTACGATGAAGATAAAAAGAAAACAGGCACTCTCTATATCGCTAAAGATATCATTCTGCAAAAACAGTACTCTTTTATATATGAAGAAAATCAACTCCTTCTTGAGTATATTGCCACAAATGATAACTTAACAGATATTTTAGACAAAATTGTAGCGCTTGCAGAAAAACGAAACAGTGACTCAAAATGTTCTATTTTAATTCTTAATGAAAGTAAACAAAACCTACTAAACGGTTCAGCACCAAGTCTGCCAGATTTTTACAATGAGGCAATTCATGGTGTAGCAATAGGAGAGAAAGTAGGTTCTTGCGGAAGTGCTGCGTTTAAACAAGAGAGAGTCATTGTTGATAACATCGATACTCATGAGAACTGGCAACCATTTTTAGGACTAACTCAGCAAGCAAATCTTCATGCATGTTGGTCTGAACCTATTTTTTCATCAAAAGATGAAATTCTTGGAACCTTTGCTATATATAACTCTAAACCAAAAGCTCCGAGCGCTTTTGATCTAAAACTAATCAACTCTTATGCACACCTTGCTTCTGTTGCAATTGAAAAAGAGAACAATACTAAAGCGATTAGAGTAAAGAATGAAGAACTCACAGAGAGTGAAAACAGAGTGAAAGATTTAAATAAAAACCTTGAAGAAAAAGTACAAGAAGCTGTATCTGATTTACAACAGACTCAAAACAAACTTATAGAGTCAGAAAAACTTGCATCTCTCAATGGTTTAGTAGCGGGAGTAGCACATGAAATCAATACTCCTATCGGTCTTGGTATAACAAGTATGACTCACTTTGTCACACAAACGAAGAAGTTAAGAGAGCTTTATGAAGATGAAAATATGGATCAAGAGGATTTTGAAAAGTATATGCTAAATGCTGATAAACTTGCAAAAGTCACCTATGAAAACTTAAAAAGAGCAGCAGAACTTGTCAAAAGCTTCAAACAAATCTCCGTAGATCAAACAAGTGAACAGCAGAGAAAATTCAATTTAAAAGATTATATAGACGAAACACTACTAAGTCTTCACAATAGAATCAAAAAAACTAAGATTAAAGTTGAAGTAAACTGTTCCAATGAGCTTAATATTTTTTCATATCTAGGAGCCTATTCGCAGATAATCACCAATCTCATCATGAACTCTCTTATTCATGCTTATGACATTGATTCAAGCGGTATTATTAGCCTGAGTTTTGAAGTAAAAAATTCAAAACTAGAATTTATCTATAAAGATGATGGGAAAGGTATAAAAGAGGAAAATCTTAATAAAATATTCGATCCATTTTTCACAACCAACAGAACAGATGGAGGGAGTGGTTTGGGTCTCAATATTATTTACAATATTGTCTCTGGACAGCTTGGAGGGACTATTGAGTGTCAAAGCCAAGAGAACAGAGGCGTAACATTTATTATGCAACTGCCTTACAGTGAAAAAGAGGAGTTATAAAATGGATAAGCAGAAACCAAAAACTCTCTTTGCAAAGAAAAAAAGAGAAACTAAAAACAAAAGTTTTTGGAAAATTTTAATTGTTGATGATGAAAAAGATGTACATACTGTGACACAAACGGTACTTTCCGATTTCTCTTTTAAAGATAAAGAGCTTAAATTTTTCAATGCTTATAATGAACAAG
>JAYEGN010000037.1:0-4565 GCA_034659115.1 Campylobacterota bacterium | reverse complement strand
TATGTCAATATGCCATAGAATCAGATATCTATAGCTTTTATATATTATAATACTCTAAATTAGTGAGAAAATAAATTGAAAATACATATTGACATCGACTGTTTTTTTGTGAGTGCTACCCGCATAATAGATCCTTCACTAGAGGGAAAAGCTGTAGCTATTGGTGGGCGTAGTGATACTAAGATTTTTTCTCGTGATGCAAAAAAACAAACTGTAAATTTTGAAAACTCCGGTTCATTTGTTCCTACATTTTATAAAACTTATGAGATAAGTGATGATGACTTAGATGCGTTTAAAGATAGCAGTGGAAAACTTAGAGGTATACTTACTACATCTTCTTATGAAGCAAGAGCGTATGGTGTAAAAACTGCTATGAGCATCAAAGAAGCCTTAGGACTCTGCCCACAGTTAATCATAAAAGCACCTAACATGTCACTCTATCAAAAACTTTCGCATGAACTTCATGAGTTTCTACTATCAAAAATCCCCCTCATTGAGCAAGCTAGTATAGATGAATTTTATGGTGATTTATCTGGATGGATTGAAGATGATGAAACTGAACAGTTTATAGATAATCTTAGACATGAGATAAAAAAAACAATCAAACTTCCTGTCTCTATCGGTGCAGCAAAAACTCGCTATATTGCTAAACTTGCCACAAATTTTGCTAAACCATTTGGATGTAAAACAATCTACCCACAGATGGAAAATAGTTTTATTGATAAGATTCCCGTCGAAGAGTTTGCTGGCATTGGAAAAAGTATGAAAAGCAAACTCAAATCGGTACAGATTCATACACTAGGAGATTTAAAAGCAAGGAGAGGAACTATTGAGTCTTGGGGTCCATATGCCAAAGAGTTATATAAAAGGGTTAGTGGAACTATAGATGCACCGATTCAAACAACACACAGAAGAAAATCCATAGGAATATCAAGAACATTTGATCCCATATATGATAGATTTGAACTCATAAGAAGAGTACATGTGTTAGCTCGTCATCTTAGTTTTGCTATATTAAAGCTAGATGTAATTCCTACAGTTTTTCATCTTAGTATATCTTACGAGATGAATCAAAAGAGCCATAAAAACATATCTTTAGCTGAAATATTTACAGAGAAGAAATTCAACCTCTTATGCCTAAATCTTTTTAATCAAGCAGATACACAAAGACGACTACATGTGATAAGACTAAGTATTAACTGTTCTAGCTTTACAAGAGATTCAAAAAAAGAACTCTCTCTTATAGGTTTTAACGAGGAGCAGAAGATGAAAAATCTAACTACTTCAGTTCAAACCATAAGAGAAAAATATGGCATAGACCTACTTAAATGGGGCAGTGAGTTGAGCTAAATTTAGCTTATACAAGATTATACTCCTATTATTCTTAAACAATAATAGAGTTATCATTAATCGAGTTTATGTCATACTACCATTATTCAAAAAGCACCAAGGGCATCATGACAAACACAAAATTATTAGAACAATTTCGTTCATTTTATTTTAGAAACTTTCCAGACGATATGGAGATTCAGATTGAGTATTTTGCTGTTTTTGGCGGAATTGGCTTAGAGATAGATACTACTAAACCTATCGGATTTCTTATAGAGGAGTTAATCCTTCAAAACTTTGAAAAATTCAATCAAAAAATCGAAGAATTAACGATGGATAATTCAAATAACAAGAGATTACTAAACGCTCTTGCTGTTGGTGATAGAAGAATTTTTTCTGCATTTAAACGCGCTGGACTTAACAATGGCAACGGTGGGGGTGCTTTAAAATTTCTTCAAGAAAAAGGAGTACTTCAGATAGAGTATTCAAGAGAGGAGCCTGCTAAAAGTTTAAGTCCAAATGGTAAGTTAAAAAAAGAGATAGCACGGCATAGGATTTCACACAAAGTACTCTTTACTTATCCTTTTGTAAGGTTTTGGTTTTATTTTATATATCCACATGTCAAGGAGATAAGAGATAAGAATTATGAAAATTTATTTAAAGATTTCAGCACTAAACGAAATAGTTACACAAGCTTAGTTTTTGAAGAACTCTCAGAAGTTTTACTAAACTACAATCTTAGAGATGCTCAAATACTTAGTTCAGGTAGTTACTGGGATGCCAATATAGAGATCGATATACTTACGGTAACAGACGATGAGAAACTTTATGTAGCTGAGTGCAAGTGGACAAACCATCAAGTAAATATGAGTGAACTTCATAAACTCAAAGAAAAATGTGAAAAAATGGATATAGAGCCAAATCAGATGATTCTGTTTTCAAAGAGAGGCTTTTCAAAAGAGTTAAAAAATAACCAAAACAAATCTTTAGCACTTTACAGCTCTAAAGATTTTGAAGCACTCCTGAAAAATGCATCCAATAGCGAACTTATAGAAAATTTTATTAACTAACTATTCTGAGGGAGGTATAAGCCTCTTGTAAGAGTTGAAATTTTTGAGTATAGTGTTTTACCATATATGGATTTTCATGTATAATTTTATCGGGGTGATATACTTTTGCCAATTTTTTATAGCTTTTTTTAAGTGCATCTTGACTTGCACCAACTGGACATTCAAGTACAGTATATAGATGGGTATTTACAGCGTTATTATCTGCTTTGCACAGATCACCAAAACTAAAAGATGCAAAATCACTATATAATCTGCTCATAAAATGGTTATCATAAGTGTATTGAATCTGATAGTGTAAAATATGTCTTTTATTTAATGCCCTCTCTAGTCTAGCTTTTGCCTTATAATTATGCACATCCAAAACCAATGATGAATCTGTTCCTCTTTCTACATATATATCTAGTTGTGAACGAAGATAATTTATAACCCAAGTGTTAGGGGAGTTAAGTGTTATCAATACTGTATTTTTATCATAAGCATAAAGATGCACCTTGATAACTTGAGGCTCTTCAAGTTTTTCTAGTTCTATCTTTATAGGCTGAGTACCATATTTTAACATCGAACGAAGAAAAAAATGATGATCAAAATCATGCATGTAAGCGTGATGCTTAGAAAGTTGACTTAAAAACTCTTCTCTAACGCTCATAAGTGTTTCATTTCTAAAAATCAATACGGATTTTGGCAAAAAAAGCATACCTCTCGTATGATGATTTAAAAACTCTTTCATCCAAGCAGTATTTAAGGTCTCAAAGCCCGTAGTTATAAGAATAAGGTTATTGCGAAGTACGATGTCCATAGAGTTCTTTACCTTGCTTTTATAAAGATTTTTATATCTTTAAGCAAAAAAAGTTCCACTCTATAAGTTAATCGGTAAGTTTCGTGTATGTTTTAGGTTTTCTATCTCTAATGAGTCCCCAATACTCTCTTTGTTTTGCATTTTCTTGCAGGTCAAATTCTGCGTATATTATCTCCTCTTTATCACGAGAAGCTTGGGCAATAATCGCACCTGTATAGTCAGTTATAAATGATGAGCCATAAAAAGTTAGCTCACAACTCTCTCCCACCTCTATACCTGTACGATTTGCTACCACTACTGGAACTGTGTTTGTAGCGGCATGACCCATCTGAACCCGTTGCCAATGCTCTTTTGAATCAAGATGAATCTCAGGTTCACTACCGATAGCAGTTGGATAAAATATAATCTCAGCACCCATAAGTGTCATAGCTCTTGGGGTTTCACAAAACCATTGATCCCAACATATTGCCGCACCTATTTTTCCATAAAAAGTATCATACACCTTATAGCCTGTATCTCCAGATTTAAAGTAAAATTTCTCCTCATAACCTGGTCCATCAGGAATATGTGTTTTACGATAATTATCTAAAATATCTCCATCTACATCTATTACAACCAATGAGTTAAAGTAGTCTTTGTGACTTTTTTCAAAATAACTAACTAAAACAACCACATGTAGCTCTTTTGCTAGTTTAGAAAATTGCTTTATAAGAGGATTGTTTTTTAATGGTGCGGCAAGAGAAAAATATCTCTTATCCATATCTTTACAGAAGTAAAGAGATGAAAAAAGTTCTGGTAAAAGTATAATATTTGCACCATTTTCATAAGCTTTGCGAACAAGAAGTTCTGCTTTTAAATTGTTTTGCTCTCTATCTTCACTCATATTCATCTGTATAGCAGATACTTTTACCAAAGGTTTATCCCCTGCTTGTAACTTCTAATAGATGGTAACCAAACTGTGTTTGAATAGGTCCATAAAGAACTCCTACATCACCATTAAATACAGCTTGATCAAACTCAGGAACCATCTGCCCTGGTCCAAATTTACCTAGATCACCACCCTGAGCTGATGATGGACATGTAGAGTTCGCTTTTGCCACATCTTCAAAAGATACTCCACCATCTATCTCTGCTTTTAGTTCATTACATCTATCTTCACTATCTACCAATATATGTCTTGCTGTTGCATAAGCCATAAAAATCCTTCTATTTTGATAGAAGAATATTATCATTTTAAGATAAATAGATAACGCTAAATCAATAATCCCAAATAATTCCATAAGGATTTATAAAATTTATCTATGCTTGTGCTTAAGGGATGTTTAGTAAAAATTTTAAGCCACCTTATTGGTGGTGTAAATTTTTAATGA
>JAYEGN010000036.1:0-52960 GCA_034659115.1 Campylobacterota bacterium | reverse complement strand
AAAGAGTTTGTTTTGGATGATTGGGATTAAAACTGTATAATAAGATTTAAAAGGATGGAGAAAAATTTATGAAAAAAATAGTGTTATTTGTAAGTGTGGTAGTTTTTATTATGTTTAGCGGATGTACGCAGGAAACACAAAATAAGCTAGGCAGAAGTATTCAAAACTGGACAGGTACTAATGGAGTTCTTGATATATATATGGGTGAAAAACTTGTCAAAAGATTTATAAAAATAGATAAACTTTCAACTGCAGAAGCAACGCAAGGTGCTAATCCTAGAACATATAGGTACGGTTATGGCTATTTAGATCTAAATCAAAATTTAAAAGTAGATGAGGGTGAAAAAAAGCTTTATTTTGAGATAAGCGATTATGCTACGCCATATATTTTTTATGATAATCCAGAGTCTGAGTAGTATATGAATATTATAGAACTTTTCAAATTTCTTATAGAGCAAAAAAGTGAAACACCTGATGATGGTGGACTTTTAGATTTTATACAGGAGTATCTACCAGATTTTAAAGTGATTCGTATAGATATAGAGGATGTTAAAAATCTTTTTATATATAAAAGATTTGGAGATGGTGAGCATCTTTGTTTTGGAGGACATGTAGATGTAGTTCCTGCTGGAAAAGGGTGGGATACTGATCCCTATGAAGCGGTTGAAAAAGATGGTTTTATCTATGGTCGTGGTACGCAAGATATGAAGAGTGGAGTGGCAGCATTCATCCAAGCTGTTAAAGAGGCTCAAAGTTTTAAGGGAACACTCTCTCTTTTACTCACTTCAGATGAAGAGGGCGATGCTATATATGGGACTGTTAAGGTTTTAGAATACTTACAAGAGCATAATATACTTCCAGATGCTATAGTGGTAGCAGAGCCTACATGTGAAGATGAATTTGGTGATGCCATCAAAGTAGGGCGGCGAGGTTCAATCAATGGTTATATCACTTTAAATGGAAAACAGGGACATGCAGCATATCCACAAAAGGCGATAAATCCCATACATAACATCGCTCCAAGACTTTTAAATATGGCAGGAGTAGATCTTGATAATGGTGATGAGTTTTTTTCTCCTAGTAAATTTGTAGTAACGGACATACGCTCTGGAATGCAAGTTACAAATGTAACACCTAACCATCTTGATATGATGTTTAATGTTAGAAATACAACACTTACTACTCAAAAAGAGGTTCGAGAGTTTGTAAGTAAAAACTTAGATGGTTTGGATTATGAGTTAAAACTTACACAGGGTTCATACCCTTTTAGAACAGATACAGATACAAAACTTGTAAAAAAGATAGATAAAGCTATAGAGGCAGTAACAGGTATAAAACCAAAACACTCAACAGCAGGTGGAACTTCAGATGCTAGATTTGTGGCTGCTATGGGCATAGATGTCATAGAGTTTGGTGTAATTAACGATACAATTCACGCAGTAAACGAGAGAACAACAGTCAAAGAGGTTCAAAATCTTTATAAAGTTTTTAAAAAACTAATCACTATATGGGAAGAGGAAGATATATGAGATATTTACTAATAATGTTTATTTTTATTTCAACTTTATTGGGTGCTGAGCTTAGCTGGATGAATGATTATAAAAAAGCACTTGGTATTGCAAAACAAGAAAATAAGCAGGTATATGTAGTTGTAACATCGGCTACATGTAGATGGTGTAGAAAGTTTGAATCTACAACTCTTAGAGATAAAGATGTTCTTAAAAGATTAAATGAAAAATATGTTTTGGTACATGCAGATAGAGATATGGATGATTTGCCAGAGTGGTTTAAGATAAAAAGAGTTCCAAGACACTATTTTGTAACAAAAAATGGCGAGGAGATACTTTCTTTTTTAGGTTATTGGGATAGTCTGGATTTCAAATCATATTTAGGCGATGTAGAAAAAGAGTATAAACACAAGATAGAAAAAGGAATACTAAGAAAATGAAATTTGTACAAACAAAGGATGCTCCATCTGCTATAGGACCATATTCACAAGCAGTTATAGTCAATGGAATGGTTTATACATCTGGACAGATCGCACTGACTCCTGATGGTATCATGCTAGAGGATGATGTTGTTATTCAAACAAAACAAGTTTTAAAGAACCTAAAAGCTGTTTTAGAAGAGGCTGGTAGCTCTATGAATCAAGTTGTTAAAACTACTATCTTTATAGCATCGATGGATGATTTTACAACAATAAATGAGATATATGAAGAGGCATTTGGTTCACATAAACCAGCTCGTGCAACAGTAGCTGTAAAAACTCTGCCTAAAAACGCTTTAGTTGAGATAGATGCTGTTGCTATATTGGGAGAGATGTGAAAAAATTATATATTATTAGACATGCAAAATCGAGTTGGAAAGATTTAAGTTTAGATGATTTTGATAGACCTTTAAATAAAAGAGGTAGGTTAGATGCTCCTGTAATGGGAGCTAGATTAAAAGAGAAAAATATCTTACCTGATGTAATTATCTCTAGTTCCGCCTTAAGAGCAAAAATTACAGCTGAGGTTATCGCTAAGAGTGTTGGTTACGATAAAGATATACAGTTTGAAAAAGATCTTTATGAATCAAGTGCTTTACTGCTTTATACTACAGTAATGAGCGTAGATGATAACAGCGATACACTCTTTTTATTTGGGCATAATACCGGCATAAATGAGTTTGTTGAGGAGTATGTTAAACTTTATGATAATGTTCCTACATGTGGAGTTGTCGAGATAGAGTTTGAGTGTGATAAATGGATAGATATTACTAAAGAAAATGCAAAATTAATCTCGTTTGATTATCCTAAAAATAGGGATCCTATATTTTAGGCTCCCTGCGGGTAACGAAGCAGATTATCTATTGCGTCGTTAAAAGTATCTAAAGATGGAGTTATTTAATTTTTTCAATATCATAAAATTTCCTTAGATAGCTGTCTATAGGGTTAATCAACTTATAGATTACTGGAACAACTAAAAGAGTTAAAATCATAGAACTCAATAATCCTCCGATAACTGCTATGGACATAGGTCCTTTTGTTTCACTTCCAAGTCCATCTCCTATGGCTAGTGGCAACATAGCAAATACCATAGCGATTGTTGTCATAAGTATCGGTCTAAGTCTTTTTTCACCAGCCTCAATCAGTGCTTCATCTGCACTTTTACCCTCTTTTATCGCATTATTTGCAAAATCAACCAGTAGCACAGCATTTTTACCTACCATTCCCATAAGTAACATAAATCCAATCATCACAAAAAGACTAAACTGATATCCAGATAGAAACAGGGCTACCAATACCCCAATAATACTTAAAGGTAGTGCTAGCATGATAATAATAGGCTGAATAAGTGATTCATATAAAACTGCTAAAATAATAAACATTAAGATTACAGATAAACTAATAGCAACACCAAATGCCTTAGCTGTTTTTTCCATCTCTTCTGCAAAACCAGTAAATCTATAGGTTACATCATCTGGTAATAATGTGTCAATATTTTTTCTTGTATAGGTTACTGCACCGCCTAAATCAAGACCGAAGAGGTCAGCATAAACTGAAACTTGTCTTTGTCTGTTAAAGTGATTAATAGATGATAAAGATTTACTGTGTGTAAATGTAACTAAGCCATCTAAGTAAACCATCTCACCATTGTTTGCTCTTAATTGAATCTTTTTAATATCATCGATACTTATTCTATTTTTATCATCAAATCGTAAAGTTATGTTGTACTGTTTCCCATTTTCTTCAAAATAAGATATCTCTATATCACTTGAAAAAGCGGTAGACACTGCAAGTGCTATCTGCGAAGCTGAAATACCAAAACGGTTTGCATTTTGTCGTAATATATTGATATCTATTTGAGGTTTTGATTCATCAAGATTGGTGTCTATATCAACAAAACCATCTTTTTTTGCAAGATATTGTGTTAAGTTGTTTTTTGCAAGTTCAAGACTTTTAAAAGAATCAGATTTCAAAACGATTTGATATGGAACAGAAACACCAGCCCCTTTGACATTTGGAATTGCAGATGCTGTTATGAACATATCATTTTCAAACTTTTTTAACTGCTTTCTAAAGTTCTGTGTTATCTCCTCTTGAGAGAGTTTTCGTTTGTTCTTTTCTACCAATTTTACATATATAATCGCTTTATGTTTCTCTTGTGCTGAGTTATAGCCGACACTCAGAGTAGTGTATGATACATCTTTATTTTCTCTTACTATATCTTCAACAGCTTTTGATTTTTGAATCATCTCTTGAAGTGATATGCCAGAATGAGCCTTTATTTTTACCTCTAATTCCGATTTGTCCTCTTTAGGAATAAAATCCATACCTATCTTAGGAAATAGACTCAATGATGAGAAAAAGATTCCAAAAACAACCATTATTGTAATTATTTTAAATCTTAAAACAAGTTTTAAAATCTTTTCATAGGCTAGCTCTAAAGATTTAAAAATAGGTTCTGTTATGGTATAAAATCTGCTCTCTTTTTTTTGTAAAACCCTAGCACTTAAACTTGGAATAAAACTAAGAGCGATAGTATAGGAGATAATAACTGCAAAACCAACGGTCATAGCAAATGATTCAAAAAACTTTCCAACTATACCACTCATAAAAGAAACAGGTATAAATACAGCTAGTAGCATCGCTGAGATAGCTAAAATAGTAAATGCCATCTCTTTTGTACCTTCAATTGATGCATCAACTTTACTCATACCCTCTTCCATTTTTTTATAGATATTTTCTATAACTACAATCGCATCATCTATAATAATACCAATAGCTAAAGTCAATCCAATAAGTGTCATCTTGTTTAGATCAAAACCCATATAATCCATTAAAGCAAAAGTACCCATTATTGAAGCTGGAATTGAAAATGCAGAAACTAAGGTAATTGTTATATTTCTCAAAAATACAAAAACAATAATGATAGCCAGCAGGGAACCATAGATAAGGTCAAACTCAACATCTTTAAGTGAGTGTATGATAAAAGGAGAACTATCCTTGATAGCTTTTATCTCATACTTATCTCCCGCTAGTAGCTTAAGAGAGGGAACTGCAGCTTTTACTTTTTCTACTATATCTATAGTATTTGTTCCAGAAATTTTCTGTACCTCAAGCATAACGCCCTCTTCGCCATTTAAAGAAGCATAACTTTTTGCATCACTTAGGCTATCTTCTACTCTAGCGATATCTTTTAATTTTATGTCATCTCGTATTTTTATATTTTTAAGTTCATCTATGGTTAATGCATCTGCTTTTGTTTTGAGTATAAACTCCTCAGTTTTAGTAATAAGCTTGCCACCATCTATTTTTACATTTTCTCTAGCAATAATTGTATTTAATTCATTTATTGTTATGTTAAACTTATTGAGTAATCTTGGGTTAGGATATATTTTAATCTCTCTGTCTTTATACCCTATAATATTTACAGCACCCACTCCATTTATTTTTTGTATCTTTGGTTTTACCTTTTCATCTGTAAATATCATAAGGTTTTTAATCGTGTCATTTTTTGCAGTCACAAAAATATTTATGACAGGAGCGCCACCAATATCTAGCTTACTTATAAGAGGTGTTTTGGAATCTGTTGGCAAAATAACTGCTGAGACCTTATCTCTTATATCGTTTGCTGCTTCATTTATATCTCTTTGTAAAAAGAACTTTACAGCTACTACGCTCACCTCTTCACTACTTGAAGATATGATGGTATCAATACCGCCAATTCTTGATACCGCTTCTTCTATCTTATCTGTAATTTCAGATTCTATAGTACCAGCTTCTGCTCCAGGGTAGATAGTTTTAATGGTGACAATAGGAAAATCAATATTTGGAAATAGGGCAGAGGGCATAGACTTAAAGCTCATAAATCCAAAGATAACAAGTGTAAGCACATACATTAGTGTGCTTATGGGTTTGTTTATAGCAAATCTATACATGTAGCACTACTTTTTATCAGGTACTATGATATACCCATCACCAAATAGCCCAACAATAAAACCATCTGCTTTAACTTCAGCCTTTATCTTTCTGTTATCACTGTTTGCATGTGGATATACTTTAGATACTATCCCTATATGCGTTTGCTTATCTCCATTTACAACATATTTAACAGAATTTCCAATCTTTACTTTTTTCCAATATTTTTGATCAAACTCTAAAATAAGTTTTCGCTTCTCTTTACTTTGAATTTTAAATATAGTACGAAGCATCATAGCACTTACGACATCTCCAACTTCTACGCTTTTATCATAAATCACACCATCAAAGGGAGCATATATGATAGATTTATCTAGGAGTGATTGTTTATAAGCTAAGTTTGCCCCTGCTTGAACTATGGCTACTTTTGCTTTTTCATATGTGAGTTTATATTGATCAAATTTTTCCTCATCGATTAAATCTTTGATAAGCACTTGCCTTTCATAATCTTTTTTAGCAAACTTCAAAGATACTTGGGCATTGGTCAGTGATGCTTTTGCGATGCTCAGAGATGTTTTTAATTCATCATTTTGAAGCTCTGCTAATTTATCTCCTTTTTTGACAACACTTGATATATCTACATATATCTTATCGATAATCCCACCAGAGTAAAACGCTAAATTTGCACTTTTTTCTGCTTGAATATTAAAAGTTGCATATACTTCTAAAGCACTCAAACTAACTATCGAAACGATTAAAGTAAAAATAATTTTTATCATAATAAAAACTCCTTTAAATTTTTCCCAGCATAATAATAATAGGTAGCATAAGCTATTTCTAAATCATTTAATGATTTTTTATAGAGTGCTTTTGCTGTTGTTTGACTACTCAAAGCATCTAAATAAACAACATTATCAACAATTCCAGCATCATATTTCTTATTGATAATCTCAAACGCACTATCTGCTGATACTAAAGCACTTGAAGCACTTTTTATTTTTATGAAAGCTGTTTTAATTCTTGATAATGATAGATCAAACTGCATCTTCTGCTCTTTTTTACTATATGAAAGTTGAGTGTTTAATGCTTGTGCTTCTATCAAAAGTGCCTCTTTGTTTTTTACTGCTATCCCTTTATCAAACACTCTCATGTTTAGGGTTAGCATCAGTCTATTTTGATTATCGAGTCCCTCAGGATGTTGAGCATCTGTTCTATTATAACCATATAAGCTATAACTGTCCTCCACTCTCACATGTGGATAGTAGACACTCTCTATAGATTCTGCACCACGAATGAGAGCATCTTTATTTGCCTGTATAGAGAGAACACTATCTATAAGTTCAAGCTCATGCTCTTTAAACTCTATAAATTTTGAATTATCAAGTATGCCTATCTGCTTTCCAACATTTAGTTCTAATAATTTTTTTAATGTCAAGATCTCTAGTTTGATAGATTCCATCTCATATATATTTGTATCATATGCAGCTTGCAATCTGTCTACATCATCTTTGGTTGCAACTTTGGCCAAAACAAATCTTTTCATTCTTGTTAGTTGTTCATCTAAAGATTTTTTTGCTTCATCTCTAGCATCTAAAGTATCTTCTAAACTTTTTATATTAAAAAAGAGTTCAACAATTTTGAGACTTATGCTGTTTTGAATCGATTTAGTATCATAACTACTCGCCTTATGCTCATTGATACTTTTGTCTAGTAGTGCTGATCTTTTTCCTCCATCGTAGATATCGTAAGCAAGTGTCGCATATCCACTATATGTATCACCAGCTAGCATAGGTGTTTTTTCTTGCAAAGTTTGATAAAAAGCTCCAAGATCTAAGGTTGGATAGTATGCGCCTTCTCTCGCTTGAACATATTTTGATTTTGATTCTTGTGTATATTTTTTAGATATTACTAAATCACTGTTTTGTGTTGCAAACTCCAGTATAGATTTTAAACTCTCTGCATGTAAAAAAAATGGTATCACTAGCAATAATAATCTGCTCATCTCTTAACCTCTATGAGATCAAAAATAGCATCTATATAGTTGTTTATGTCTGATTCAAGGTTATCTATGGAGTTTGTTGATAAACTAGATATAAATAACCCTTCCGCAGTCATAAACATACCTTTTATTAGATTCTCTGATTGTTTGATTATCTCACCACTCTCTATCGCTTGAAATATAATCTTTTCAAACCAGCTATAATATGTGTCAAAACATTTTGTTTGAAATTCAATCATTTTTTCATCTGGATTACTTAGTGATATCGCAACAAACTCTTTGTAGAGTCCTCGAAGTTCAATATCCTCATTACTATAAAAAAAACCGCTAAAAAATTTGATTTTTTCTTTTGTAATAGTTGCATCAGAGATTTTTTTTTCAATAATCAAGTTTCTCTCTTGAATCAATATATTTACAATTTCAAAAACAATATCTTCCTTGTTTTTAAAATAATCATATATTGTACCTTTGCCAACACCTGCTGTTATTGCAATTTGAGAAATTGTTAAATCTTTAATGCCATATTGAAAAATAATATCTTTACATGAGAGTGCTATATCTTTTCTTTTTTGTACTTTATCTACAATTATTGCCATGTTTCACCTTTAAAGCATAATGAATGACCGTCAGTCATAAAGAAGAAAGTATATATGCAATGAACTTAATTTAAGATTATAGAATCAAACATCGTATCTATTAAGGTATGGAGTTTTCCCATATTTTGTAGCAGCTAATTCTAAAGTTCAATGATTATGCATGTGAAGTGATAATATTGAGGCATTAGTATGCTACTTCTTAAAGTTGATTTTAGTGAATAAGATAATTTGTACCTTGCCTAAATAAAACTTAAAGATTATTTAGATATAATTCCGAACTTTTATAAAGATTCAAGGAATTGTATATGTACGCAATTATCAAAAATGGTGGTAAACAATACAAAGTTCAAGAGGGTGATGTTTTGCTTTTAGATAAAATGTCTCTTGAGCCTAAAGATACTATCGAAATTACAGAGGTTCTTGCAGTGAATGCTGGTGAGCTTAAATTTGGAGCTCCTTTTGTTGAAGGTGCTAAAGTTACTGCAGAAGTTATTAACGAAGGTCGTGATAGAAAAGTTGTTATTTTCAAAAAGCGTCGTCGTAAAGATTCTAAAGTTAAAAGAGGTTTCAGAAGAGACTTTACTCGTGTTCGTATTACGAGCATAGCAGCATAAGGAGCATAGAATGGCACATAAGAAAGGACAGGGTAGTACACAGAATAATCGTGACTCAGCTGGTAGAAGACTTGGTGTAAAGAAATATGGTGGAGAAGTTGTTGTTCCTGGGAACATCATCATCCGTCAAAGAGGGACTAAAATCCATCCAGGTACAAATGTAGGAATGGGAAAAGACCATACTATATTTGCACTAGTAGAAGGTACAGTTAAATTTGAAAGAAAAGACAAAAAGCGTCAAAAAGTTTCAATAGTTCCTGCGTAATAATACTACAATATTTGGGCATCGCCCAAATATTTCTACTTCAGAGTTTATAACTCTTTCACAATTTATTAAAAATTTTTCAATTATAAAAAGGAATGACAATGTTCACAGATAGTGTCGAATTAACAGTTTCATCAGGAAAAGGTGGACAAGGGTGTGTAGCATTTCGTCGTGAAAAGTTTGTACTAAATGGTGGTCCAAATGGTGGAGATGGTGGAAAAGGTGGTGACATCTGGTTTAAGTGCGACAATAACACACACACTCTCTCTCATTTTCAAAGAAGAATGCATATAAAAGCAGATGGTGGAGTTCCAGGCGAGGGTTCTCGTATGACTGGAAAATCTGGTGCCAAAAAGGTTATTATCGTTCCTCCTGGGACACAGATAATAGATACAGATAGTGGTGAAATTCTTTTTGACATGTTAAAAGATGGACAAGAGGAAAAGTTTATAGAGGGTGGAAAAGGTGGACTGGGTAACTATCACTTTAGAAGTCCAACAAACCAAAGACCTACTTATGCACAGCCTGGTGAAAAGGGTGAAAGTAGAGCTATAAAGCTTGATTTGAAACTTATAGCAGATGTAGGACTTGTCGGTTTTCCAAATGTAGGAAAATCAACTCTTATCTCAACAGTCTCAAATGCTACACCAGAGATAGCAAACTATGAGTTTACAACACTGACTCCAAAGCTAGGTCAAGTTAATATTGGGGATTATGAGTCATTTGTAATGGCAGATATTCCTGGTATTATCGGTGGAGCTCATGAGGGTAAAGGTCTTGGGATTCAGTTTTTAAGACATATAGAGAGAACAAAAACCCTTTTATATATGGTAGATTTAGCTTCATATAGAGACCTCAAAGAGCAGATAGAAGTTTTAAAAGATGAGATAAAATCATTTAGCGAGAAGATGGGCGAGAATAAATATGCTATCGCTTTAACAAGAGTAGATATTGTTCCACCAGATGAGATAGATGAACTAGTTGGTGGTTTTTTAGAACTTCTTGGACTAGAACAATCTAAAACAAATGAGTTTAACTTTGATAGTGAGATGCCATTTTTTGTGCAGGACTCAGCAGATGAAACATTAGGATATGATAGAAAACTACCATACCTAGTAGCTCCTATATCTTCAGCTACAAGTAAAAATATAGAGGCATTAAAATATGCCCTATTTAATTTAGTCCAAGCAGATAGAATATAAAGGCTTAAAAGATGAAAAGAGTTGTTGTTAAAGTTGGAAGTGCTGTTTTAACTCAGGATGGCTCTCTTGCTCTTGATAGAATGCAAAGTTTAGTTAGATTTTTAGTAGAGTTGAAAAAAAATAATGAGGTTATTTTAGTATCTTCTGGTGCTGTTTCTGCTGGATTTAATAAGTTGAAACTAGATAGAACTATTATAAAAAACAAACAAGCACTTGCTGCTATTGGTCAACCAATAGTAATGAAGCAATATGCTAGAGAGTTTTATGTTCATCGTACTACATCGGCTCAAGTTTTGATAACATCGGCAAATCTTGGTAGAGATGATGATATAAAAAGAATTAAAAACACTATAGACACGCTTTTAGAAAATGGTGTTGTTCCTGTAGTTAATGAAAATGATGCGACATCTACTCTTGAGCTAGAGGTTGGAGATAATGACCAACTCTCAGCATATATAGCAAAACATACAGATGCAGATATGTTGATAATACTCTCAGATATAGATGCTTACTATACAAGTGACCCTAGACACAATAGTGATGCTAAAGTTTTAAAAGTTGTAAGTGATATACCAAAAGAAGAATTAGAAAGAACTCCTACTCCAAATAATGTTTTTGCAACAGGTGGAATAGTTACAAAGCTAAAAGCTGCTCAGTATCTTTTAGATATAGATAAAGAGATGTTTTTAGCGAGTGGTTTTAATCTTGATGATGTGCAAAGCTACATGTTAGACTCTTTACATGTAGGCGGAACACTGTTTACAAAGAGAGTAAAATAGTGCGAATTATCTTTATGGGTACACCTGATTATGCAGAGGCTATTTTACAAACTATCATAGATACTAAAGATATGGAAGTTGTAGCTGTATATACTCAACCAGATAAACCAGTAGGGCGAAAAAAAGTTATGACTCCTCCTGTTGTTAAAACTCTTGCACTTAAAAATGAGATAGAAGTATATCAACCAAACAGATTAAGAGATGAAGATGTGGTAAAAGAGCTTCTGCATGTAGAATGTGATTTTATAGTAGTTGCTGCTTATGGTCAGATATTGCCATTAGAGATTCTTCAACACGCACCATGTATAAATCTTCATGCTTCAATGCTTCCACACTATCGAGGAGCAAGTCCAATTCAGCAAACTCTTTTAAATGGAGATAAGCAAACAGGTGTAACAGCTATGCTTATGGATGTTGGTCTTGATACTGGAGATATACTAAAGATAGAATCTCTACATGTAGAAGATGATGAGATGGTTGAAACTCTTTTTGACAGGCTTACAGTATTAGCTTCATCGCTAACTATTGATGTGCTAAAAAACTTTAATTCATATACTCCAATAAAGCAAGATGATTCACAAGCTACTCACTGTGCAAAGATAAGTAAAAAAGATGGTGAAGTTAGTTTTGATGATGCTACAACTCTTTATAATAAATATAGAGCATTTACTCCATGGCCTGGCATATATTTAGAAAGTGGACTAAAACTAAAAGATATAACTCTAGAAGATAAAGATAGCCAAAATATATCTGGTTCAATCTTACATGTAGAGAAAGACAGTATAGTAGTAGGATGTAAAAAAGGTAGTATTAGAATTTTTAGAGTTGGGCCTGTGTCTAAAAAAGAGATGGATATATCTTCATATATAAACGGTAAAAGATTAGCTCTTGCAGATACTCTATCTTGATAGTGTTGATTCAACTCAAACATATCTTAAAAAGCTTGTAAGAGAAAAAGAGGATCTACCTTTAGCAGTTGTAGCAAAAATGCAGACTGCTGGTATTGGAAGCAGAGACAATTGTTGGAAATCCCTTAAAGGCAATCTGTTTTTATCATTTGCAATAAAAATAGAAAACTTGCCAAATGATTTAAAATTAGAATCGGCATCTATTTATTTTGCTTATATCTTAAAAGAAACTCTAAATGAGTTAAATTCAAAGGTTTGGTTAAAATGGCCAAATGATTTTTATATAGATGATAAAAAGATAGGTGGTATGATCACAAATATTGTTGATGACACCCTTGTTTGTGGAGTTGGTTTAAACATTAATTCATATCCAGTTGGGTTTGCAAAGGTAGATATAGAACTTTGCAAAGAAAAATTATTAGAAAATTATTTTACAAAATTAGGAATTAATAGCTCATGGAAGCAAGTTTTTAGTAAATATCAGTTAGAATTTGGTAAGAATAAAACATTTTTTACACATGATGAAAGTTTAAAAATTTCATTGCAAGATGTGGAACTAGAGAATGATGGTTCCATCATAAGTAATGGCAAGAGGATATATAGTTTAAGATGAGTGAAGTAATAGTAATAGCAAATCAAAAGGGTGGAGTTGGTAAAACAACTACTGCTGTTAACTTAGCAGCCTCACTTGCTGTAGCTGAAAAAAAAGTTCTTTTGATAGACTCAGATCCACAGGCTAATGCTACAACATCTTTGGGTTTTCATCGTAATGATTATGAATTCAATATTTATCATGTGTTAATAGGTACTAAAAAATTAAAAGATATTATTTTAAAATCAGATCTGCCAACTCTTCATCTCGTGCCTTCAAATATAGGGCTTGTAGGAATAGAAAAAGAATATTATGATAATGATAACAAAGATGGACGAGAGCTTGTATTGAAAAAAGCTATTGCAAATGTTAAAAAAGATTATGACTATATCATTATTGATTCTCCTCCAGCTCTTGGTCCCATGACAATTAATGCGCTTTCAGCTTCAAACTCTGTAATTATTCCTATTCAGTGTGAATTTTTTGCACTTGAGGGATTAGCTCAACTTTTAAACACAGTAAAGCTAGTAAGAAAATCAATAAATCCGAAACTTAGTATTAAGGGTTTTCTTCCTACAATGTATAGTTCTCAAAATAACCTTTCTAAACAAGTTTTTGCTGATCTTTCTCAACACTTTAAGGGTAAGCTATTTAAAGATGAAAAGGATAAGTATATAGTAGTTCCAAGAAATGTAAAGTTAGCAGAAGCACCATCTTTTGGAAAACCTGCTATTTTATATGATGTAAAATCTGTAGGTTCTGCTGCTTACCAGAGTTTAGCACAATCGATAATAGTATGATAAAGTCACAGAAACTTGGTCGTGGACTTGATTCACTTTTGGGTGAAATGGATGAAGCGTATGGAAATGAGGGTTCATCTAACGATACAATTATGGAGTTGTCTCTTAAGGAGATACAAGCAAATCCATACCAACCTAGAAAAAATTTTGATGAAAACTCTCTTTTAGAGCTAGGCGAGTCGATTAAAAATGATGGTTTACTTCAGCCGATAGTTGTTACACAAGATATTGATGGGTATGTGTTAATTGCCGGAGAGAGAAGACTTCGTGCTTCAAAACTTGTAAAGTTAAAAACGATTCGTGCAATCATACTTAATACTGATAAACAAAAGATGAAGCATTTTGCTCTTGTTGAAAATATTCAAAGAGATCAATTAAACTCGGTTGAGCTTGCTGAGGCATACAGTGAACTTATTAAGATGCATGGAGTAACACAAGAGGAACTTGCAAATAAAATTCATAAAAGTAGAACACATATAACAAATACTATAAGACTACTTCAGCTATCAACTAAAACACAAAAAGCATTGATTGAAAAGAAAATAACGACAGGACATGCTAAAGTTCTAATAGGACTAGATGAAAAACAGCAACAGTTAATTGTGAATTCAATTATTGGTCAAAAACTGAGTGTTAGAGAAGTTGAAGCAATAATTAAAAACATGAAAGAGATAAACAAACCTTCTAAAACAAAAGAAAAATCATACAAATATGATTTTTCAAACCTTAAAAATAGACTAAACACTCTTGGGATTAGCCATAAAATATCCAGCAATAGATTGATAATTGAGTTTGATACTGAAAAAAAAATTGATGATTTGCTTGAGCTTATCAAAAAATAACCTTTATAGCTTTAAATATTGTGTATATTTAGTAATGTTTAAATGAATTATAAAATTTTTTTAAATTCTTTCTTTATTTAACTATCCTTTCAATTTTCTCATAGTATAATCACGCAACTTTTAGGAGGTGCTATGTTAGATATAAATCCGATACTACTTTTAGCTACATTTGTTGTATTTCTTTCACTAATCGCCGTTCTGAACAGTTGGCTTTATAATCCATTATTTAGTTTTATGAATAAAAGAGATGAAGATATCAAAAAAGATCTACAAAAAGTAGGTAATAATGATGATGAAATCGACTCACTAAATTCAAAAGCTAGATCAATTATTATGAATGCTAAGCTGGAAGCAGCGGCCCTAAGAGAGAAAGTTATAGAAGATGCTAAAGAGTTAGCAGATAGTAAGTTAGAAGCAAAGCGTGCTGAATTAGCTAGTCAATATTTAGAGTTTGAGCAATCACTTGTTCAATCTAAAGAACAGTTAACAAGTGACATGATGTCGCAAGTTCCGCTGTTTAAAGAAGCTGTAAAAGCTAAATTTAGTCAAATATAAGGATCTGATGTGAGTAAAATATTACTATTGATTACAATGTTATCAACTTATGCATTAGCATCTGGTGGTGGAGAAGGTGGAGGTACCGATATAGTTCAAAGAACAGTTAACTTCTTGCTGTTTGCTGGTCTTATATGGTATCTTGTTGCCGAACCTGCAAAAAATTATTTTGCTGCAAGAAGTCAGGGTATTGCTGACGAACTGCAGAAAGTTCAAACTAAATTAAATGAGTCTATAACTCTTAAAAAAGAGGCTTTAGCAAAAATTTCTGATGCAGAAAAATTTGCAGAAGAGTTAGCTACAGTTTCAAAGAAAGAGAATAAGATTATAAATGACAACATTATGCTTCAGTGTGATGCAGATTTGGAGAATATAGCTAAACAAAATGTTTCATTGATGGAATTTGAACAAAGAAGAATGATTAGAACTGTTGTTGAAGATGTTTTAAATGAAGTTTTAAATCAAAGTTCTGATGATTTTGATAAAGAAGCGATGGCGAATGTTATCTTAAAGAAGGTGGCGTAGATGGAAGAACTAATTGCAAAAAGATATATCAAAGCTCTAAAGCAGAGTTCTGATTCTGAATCGATGCAAAATATGACTGTAGTCTTTTCAGCCCTAGCTGAATCGTTTAAAGATGCAAAGTTTATTCAAATTATTAATAATCCAAATATAAGTAAAGAGCAAAAATTAGAAATTCTTTTAGCAGCAGTTAAACCTGCAAAATCTAAAAGTGTTGATTCTTTAATTCAGATACTTGTTGAAAATGGTCGTATAAATGTCATCCCTGCTTTAGCAGAAGGGATGAGAAAAGATACTGCTGATTCAAGTAAAACTTATAGTGGTGTTGTTTATAGCGATAGTAATATCGATACAAAAGTAATGCAAGACTTAAGTAGTGGTTTGAGTAAAAGATTTGATTCAATAATAACATTAGATTTTATTCAAAATGATTTTGATGGTATTAAAGTGGATGTTGAAGATCTTGGAGTTGAAATTAATTTTTCTAAAACAAGAATCAATAATCAAATAATAGAACATATATTAAAAGCAATCTAACTTCATGAGAGGAGAAAAATAGTGGTAGCAAAAATTCAAGCTGATGAAATCAGCTCAATAATTAAAGAGCGTATTGATAACTTTGAACTAAGTGTTGATATTAACGAAACAGGTAAAATTGTTTCTTATGCTGATGGTGTTGCACAAGTTTACGGACTAAGCAATGTTATGGCTGGTGAAATGATAGAGTTCGAAGAGGGAACTCAAGGTTTAGTAATGAACCTTGAAGAAAGCGCAGTAGGTGTTGTTATACTTGGTGCTGGTGTTAATCTAAGAGAAGGTATGTCTGTAAAAAGACTAGGTAAACTTCTTAAAGTTCCTGTTGGAGATGCTCTTTTAGGTCGTGTTGTAAATGCACTAGGTGAGCCAATAGATGGTAAAGGTCCTATTGAAACAACTGAAACTCGTTTCATTGAAGAAAAGGCACCTGGGATTATGAATAGAAAATCTGTTCATGAGCCATTAGCAACAGGTATTAAAGCTATCGACGCACTTGTACCAATCGGTAGAGGTCAAAGAGAACTTATCATTGGTGATAGACAAACTGGTAAAACTACAGTTGCAATAGATGCGATTATTAACCAAAAAGGTAACGGTGTATCTTGTATATATGTTGCTGTTGGTCAAAAAGAATCAACTGTTGCACAGATTGTTCGCCGTTTAGAAGAGCACGGTGCAATGGAGTATACAATTATTGTATCTGCAACAGCTGCTGAAGCTGCTGCACTTCAATTTTTAGCTCCATATACTGGTGTCACTATGGGTGAGTACTTTCGTGATAACGCTAGACATGGTCTAATTGTATATGATGATTTAACTAAGCATGCAGTTGCGTACCGTGAAATGTCACTTATTCTTCGTCGTCCTCCGGGTCGTGAAGCATACCCTGGCGATGTTTTCTATATTCATTCTCGTCTTTTAGAAAGAGCTGCTAAATTATGCGATGAAGATGGAGCTGGTTCTCTAACTGCACTTCCTATTATTGAGACTCAAGCTGGTGATGTTGCGGCATATATTCCAACTAATGTTATCTCAATTACAGATGGTCAGATTTTCCTTGAAACTGAACTATTTAACTCGGGTGTTCGTCCAGCGATTAATGTTGGTCTTTCAGTTTCTCGTGTTGGTGGTGCTGCTCAGATTAAAGCTACTAAGCAAGTTGCTGGTACTTTAAGACTTGACCTTGCTCAGTATCGTGAACTTCAAGCATTTGCTCAGTTCGCATCTGATCTTGATGAAACATCTCGTAATCAACTAGAGCGTGGACAAAGAATGGTAGAAGTTCTTAAGCAAGGACCTTTCTCTCCACTATCTGCTGAGAAGCAAGTTGCTATCATTTTTGCTGGTAATGAAGGTTTCCTGGATGATTTTGATCCATCAAATGTAGTTCGTTTTGAAGCTGAATTGTATCCATTTATTGAAGCATCTTATCCTCAGGTTTTTGAGAATATCAGAAGTGCTGGTAAAGTAGATGATGATACAAAAGCTTTACTATTAAAAGCACTTGAAGAATTCAAAGCTTCGTTTGTAGTAGCGTAAGGGAATCGTTATGGCAAACTTGAAAGATATTCAAAGACAGATAAGCAGTGTTTCTAACACTCAAAAGACAACTCGTGCGATGAAGCTTGTATC
This sequence comes from Campylobacterota bacterium, assembly GCA_034659115.1. Lineage (GTDB taxonomy): Bacteria > Campylobacterota > Campylobacteria > Campylobacterales > Sulfurimonadaceae > Sulfurimonas. The sequence continues at coordinate 35,215 of JAYEGN010000036.1, read as the reverse complement.
AACTGCAAAGCTTCGTCGTGCAGAAGAGCTTGCAAAACGCTCTCGTCTTTATGCTGCAAAAATGAATCAGGTTATTGCCGAAATAGCTGGACGCATAAAATGTAATAAAGTTGGAGGAATTGACAATCGTTGTTTTATTGACATTGAAAATCCGAAAATGGTTGACATTATTTTTGTAACTGCTGATAAAGGTTTATGTGGTGGTTTTAATATTCAAACTATTAAAGCTGTTAATAAACTGATTAAAGAGTACAAAGATAAAAATGTAAAAGTGCGTCTGCGCGGAATCGGTAAAAAGGGTGTTGAATTCTTTAAATATAACGAAGTTGAGCTTTTTGACTCAGTTATAGATTTGAGTTCAAAACCTGATAAGTCAAGAGCTGATGAGTTCATAATGACTTCTATTGAAGATTACAAAGATGGTAAAATCGATGGTCTTCATATTATCTATAATGGATTTAAAAACATGATGACTCAAGAGTTGCATGTAAATACAATCTTACCGGTAGATACAGAGCAGTTTGAGTGTGAAGAAGCTCAAAACTCAATGCTTGAAATAGAAGCTCAAGATGAAGAGCATATGCTAGATTCTTTAGTTAATAGATATGTTGAATATGCTATGTATTATGCACTTATAGATTCAGTTGCGGCTGAACACAGTGCTAGAATGCAAGCTATGGATACAGCAACTAACAATGCTAAAGATATGGTTAAAAGTCTAAATGTTCAGTTTAATAAAGCTAGACAAGCAGCTATTACTACAGAACTAATAGAGATTATTAGTGGTGTGGAGTCGATGAAATAATGGAGAAAAATATGATTGGTAAAATAAGCCAGGTTATGGGCCCGGTTGTTGATGTTGATTTTGATGGTTATCTTCCAACGATTAACGAAGCGATTGAAGTTCAAGTAAGTTTAGAAGGTACTACAACTCGTTTAGTACTAGAAGTTGCAGCTCACCTAGGTGATGGTCGTGTAAGAACGATTGCAATGGATATGAGTGAAGGTTTAGTTCGTGGTATGGATGCTACAGCTACAGGTGCTCCTATTAAAGTTCCAGTTGGAGAGAAGGTACTTGGTCGTATCTTTAATGTGATTGGTGAGACTATTGATGGTGGTGAAGAAATTACAGATGCTGATACATGGTCAATTCACCGTGCTCCTCCGCCACTAGTTGATCAGTCAACCACTACAGAGATGTTTGAAACTGGTATAAAAGTTGTTGATTTACTGGCTCCTTATTCTAAGGGTGGTAAAGTTGGACTATTTGGTGGTGCTGGTGTTGGTAAAACAGTTATTATTATGGAGCTTATTCACAATGTTGCAATGGGTCACGATGGTCTATCTGTATTTGCTGGTGTTGGTGAAAGAACTCGTGAGGGTAATGACCTTTACCATGAGATGAAAGATTCTAATGTACTTGATAAAGTTGCACTTTGTTATGGCCAGATGAGTGAACCTCCAGGAGCTAGAAATCGTATCGCTCTTACTGGTATCACTATGGCTGAGTATTTTAGAGATGAAAAAGGTCTTGATGTATTGATGTTTATCGATAATATCTTCCGTTTTGCTCAATCAGGTTCTGAGATGTCAGCACTTCTTGGTCGTATCCCTTCAGCAGTTGGTTACCAACCAACTCTAGCTCGTGAAATGGGTGCTCTTCAAGATAGAATTACATCTACTTCTAAAGGCTCAATTACTTCTGTTCAAGCGGTATATGTACCAGCGGACGACCTGACTGATCCGGCTCCTGCTTCTGTTTTTGCTCACTTAGATGCAACTACAGTACTTAACCGTAAAATTGCGGAAAAAGGTATCTATCCTGCGGTTGATCCATTAGATTCAACTTCAAGACTACTTGATCCACAAATTATTGGTGAAGAGCATTATAATGTAGCTCGTGGCGTTCAGCAAACACTTCAGAAGTATAAAGATCTTCAAGATATCATTGCGATTCTTGGTATGGATGAGCTTTCTGAAGATGATAAAAATGTTGTTGAAAGAGCTCGTAAAATTGAGAAATTCCTATCTCAACCATTCTTTGTTGCAGAAGTATTTACAGGTTCTCCTGGTAAATATGTTTCTCTAGAAGATACCATTAAAGGTTTTAAATCTATTCTTGATGGTGAGTGTGATGATATGCCAGAAAATGCATTTTATATGGTTGGTGGTATGGATGAGGCAAAAGAGAAAGCTGCAAAGCAATAACTCATAATATACTAAAGGACTGTAATGGATAAGTTAAAACTTGAAATCTATACTCCTAATGGTGAAATCTTTCATGATGAAGTCATTAGTGTAACTCTTCCTGGTGAGGAGGGGGAGTTTGGTGTTTTACCACACCATTCTTCACTATCAACTCTGCTCGAAGCAGGTGTTATTGATATTGAAAAAGAAGACAAATCAGTTGAGTCAATTTTAATTAACTGGGGTGTTGTTCAGGTTGATGAAACTAAGGCAATTGTTCTTGTTGAAGGTGCTGTGGCTATTCGTGGCGATAGTGAAAGTGATATCGCAACTGCACTTGAAGATGCAAAACAACTTATTAGTGATATTGCAGATGCAAACCCGACGATTGCTTCTGTTTCTGCCAAGATAGAATCAGCAGCTCAAAGATTATTATAATTAATGATTCATAATCTAATTGATTTTTATCTTAAGAGTCACCCAGTTACTTTGGGTGTACTGGCTCTCTTGTCAGTGTACTTTATAGTTTTAAACTGGGTGTTTTTTTATCGCTATTTTTCTATTAACAGCTGGCTAAAGCTTGAGAATAATTCTTTAGAATCTCTTCTTCTTGGTGCCTCAACTGTTAGTGATAACTCTTTTTTAAATAATTTTATAAAAACTAGTACCAACATAAGTAAAGAAATTTTAGATTTGGGAATGCTTGCTGCTACAAAAGAAGCAACTAAAGGTTTATCTTTGTTATCTATATTTGCGTCTACTACTCCTTTTATAGGCTTGTTTGGAACAGTGGTATCGATTTTAGATACATTTACACATATTGGTCAAAGCAGTGGAAGTATGTCTGTAATATCTAGTGGTGTTTCTGATGCATTGGTAGCAACAGCCGCAGGTATTTTTGTAGCGATTTTTGCATATACTTATCATCAAATATTAAAAAGAAAATCATTTGAGCTTATTAGTTTTTTACAGATGCAAAGTGATGCCGTATTAGCTAGAAAAGTTTAACTTATATGTATGATTGGGATGATAAACCTGAATTAAACATAACTCCATTGGTGGATGTGATGTTAGTATTATTGGCAATATTAATGGTTATTGCTCCCAATATAATATATGAAGAAAATATAAAGTTACCGCAAGGCTCAATGAGTCAGCAACTATCTAAAATAGCGCCTGTACATATCTCTATTGATAAAGAGCGTAATATTAAAATAAATAAAGACAATTATTCCCTTCATGAATTTATGGATAATTTTTTTCTTTATTCTAAAAAGTTAGATTTAAAAGCAACAGTGCTTATAAGCGCAGACAAATCTTTGGACTATGGTGTTGTTATGTCAATTTTAGCTGCGGTTAAACAAGCAGGCTTTTCGGATGTTTCATTAGCGACTAATGGTTAAAAATAGCTCATATTTTTATATAAGTGGCTTTATATCTATATCACTTTTTTTATCATTTTTTTCTCTTATAGTATTTATGATGTTTACTTCATCAAAGCTTAATGTTTATGCATTAAAAAAAGATAATTATATATCTATTTCGATTCAAACTCCAAAGGTTCAAACAAGCATCAAAAAACAAATCATAAAACCGCTAACTAAACCTGTTGAACAAAAGAGTGTAGTAGAGCCAAAAGAAGTGAATATAGATGATCTTTTTAGTGATGTTTGGACAAAAAGTATAAAAAAACCAAAGAAAAAGCCAAAGAAAAAGATTGATAATAAAAGACTTCAAGAGATTCAAAAAAAATCTAAAAAAATTGATGAAAAAAATGTTAAATCAGTTTTAAAACAAGAAAATAGCAATATAATAAATAAAAGTGATGAGTCTAATAAGGTTTCAACGGCTACTCAAGTTAATGAATATTTGGCTAAAATTCAAGCTCTAGTATATGAGAATTTTAAACCACCTCCAAATTCACAAGGAACAGTTGTTTTAGCAGTTATTAAGATTAGTGCTATTGGTAAAGTTCTTGATTTTAGGATTTTAACATATTCAGCTAATGAAGCTATGAATAGTGAATGTGATAAAATTAGGGCTAGATTGATGGGTGTTTTATTTCCAAGTAATATAGAAAATAAAACGCATATTCAAAAAATTAATTTAATTTCAGAGGAGTAGTTTTGAAAATATTTTTTTCATTATTAGTATTTATAAGTTTGTCGTTTGCAAATGATGCAACAATAAATGTAATTAAAAAGGTTGAGTCACTTCCAACTATAGCCATAGAAGATGCGTCAGTTAGTTATGATAATAATTTTAAATTAAGATTTTTTAAATCTTTAGTTGCAGATATAAGTGTTTTATCACTTTTTAATGTAGATAGATTTCATCGTAAAACACATTTTAATGCTGGAGATGTTGTTGTTGAAAATAAAGATATGGACTATGTGTTAAGATATAAGTTGCAAGAAGATGATAATGGCGCTTTAAATGTTGCACTTAAGCTTTTTAATGCTGATAATATTTTGTTGAATAAAAATTATATTATCAATAAAAAAACTCTTTATATGTTTATATCACATACAATGGCATATGATATAAATGAATTTATGGGTGCAGATTCTGTTGAATGGATGAAAAGAAAAGTTATATTTTCAAGGGTAGTAGCTCCAAGAAAAACAGAGATAGTTATAGCTGATTACACACTTGCATACCAGCATACTATTGTAAAAGGAAGTTTCAATATTTTTCCAAAATGGGCAAATAAAGAACAAACAGAGTTTTTTTACACATCTCTAAGTTCTGATAAACCTACTTTAAAACATGTTAATGTTAAATCTGGTAAATCTCAAGCTCTTATATCATCTGATGGGATGATGATATGTTCAGATGTAAGTGAAGATTCTAAAAAGTTATTGCTGACAATGGCTCCAAATGGGCAACCTGATGTTTATCTATATGATAGAGAGAGTTCAAAAGGTAAAAAACTCACAAATTATGCTGGTATAGATGTAAATGCTCAATTTATAGATGCTCAAACAATAGCGTTTGTATCTGGAAGGTTAGGATATCCAAATATATTTTCAAAAAAGATTGGAAGTAGTAGTGTACAACAGATGATCTATTATGGAAAAAGTAATTCAGCATGTAGTGTTCATAATGAATATATAGTATATAAAGCAAGAGAAAGTTCTAATGCATTTTCAAACAATACATTTAACTTACACCTAATCTCTACAAAAACAGATTTTATAAGAAGGTTAACAGCAACTGGAATAAATGAGTTTCCAAAATTTTCAAAAGATGGTGATGCTATATTGTTTATAAAAAACTATAAAAATCAAAGCTCCATAGGTATAATAAGATTAAACCATAACAAAAACTATCTCTTTCCTCTAAAATATGGAAAGTTGCAAGCGATGGATTGGTAAAGACATAGTGAAAAATAACTATTAATTTGCTTTTTTAAATCTAATACAGTTTGTTATTACTTTTTTTTTGGTACAATTTGCTAATTTAAAATCAAGGTAAGTGAATATGATCAAAAGTATGGTACTCTCAAGTGTTGTTATAGCACTTTTAGTTTTTAGCGGATGTGCGGATAAAGACCCAGCAGTAGATGAAAAAGTAGGAACTGAGACTGATGGAGCTGCTCAGGAAGTTGTTGTTGTAAATACAGAAGAGGTCTCTACAGAAGAGGTTTCTGTTGAAGATGCATCGGTGCAATCAAGTAGTGGTTCAGATTCTAGTGAGATGACTCTATCAAACTTAGAAAAAGAGTTGATGACAATCTATTTTGATTATGATAAGTTTAATATTCGTTCAGATATGCAAACAAAAGTTAGCAATACTGCTACTGTAGCAAATGGTCCTGCAAGTTCGTATAGCGTAAAGTTAGAGGGCAATTGTGATGAGTGGGGTAGTGATGAATATAATTTTGCTTTAGGTTTAAAAAGAGCTTCTGCAGTTAAAAAAGCCTTAGTTGCTGAGGGTGTTAGTCAAAACCGTATTACAATGGTAAGTTATGGCGAAAGTAATCCTACATGTAATGACAAGACTAAAGAGTGCTGGGCACAAAATCGTCGCGTAGACTTTAAGCTTCTTCCATAATTTATGAATCGCATATTCTTAGTTGCTTTTTTTGCAACTATTGTGCCATTTAATTTAATCAGTGCTGAACCCTCAGCGTTTGGTGCTGGTAATCTAAACCATTCTCAACCTTATGGCTTGACCTCAAGCGAAAAGGTTATTCTACAAAATAAACAAAATCTTAAAAAAGTGGTTGTTAAGAGTAATAATCAGGCAAATGAGGTAGAATCACTTAGAGAAAGATTAGATGGTTTACAGAGTATTATAGAGGGTTTGAGTAGAAAATCTCGAGAAAATAGATTAGACTTAGAGAGTTTGACACAGAAAAATAGTGATGAGTTAGAAAGTTCAAATGAGTATGAAAAAAGACTAGGTGAGTTGTCTCAAGCAAATTCTCAAGAGATAATAGAGTTAAAGCTGCTAACCAATGAAGTGTCAATACTCCTAAACAGTGTCAATGAAAATTATGTTTCTCGAAATGATTTTAATGTATTGGTAAGTGATTTTAACAATTTTAAAGATCTTGTTGTTAAGGAGTTGAAAAAAACTACCGTTATAAAACAGTCTAAATCTAAAAAAAGATCCAATGGTGATATAGCAACATCGGCAAAAAGAAATTACGATAAAAAAAGATACACAGAAAGTATTGAACAGTATACTTATCTTATAGGTCAAAATTATAAGCCAGCGCGAGCTCACTATATGATTGGTGAGATGAATTATTATAGAAAAAATTATAGTGATGCGATAGCATATTTTAAAAAAAGTGCAAAACTATATTCTAAAGCATCTTATATGCCTACGCTAATGCTTCATACTGCTATCTCTATGGATAAAACCGGAGATAAAAAAAATGCTATATCATTTTATAGGGGTGTTATAGCCAAATATCCAGATAGTAAGGCATCTGAGATCGCACAAACAAATCTTAGTAACATTTAGTTATATAAAACTATAAATATAGTGATATTTGTAAGTTTATGTTAGAATTCAAAAAATAAAAAAAAAGGTAATAAAATATGGCAATAGAAGCTAATCAAATAGTATCAATTGAGTACGAAGTTCGCGATGGTGATACAGTAGTAGATAGTAATGTAGGAGGAGCACCTTTAGTGTTCATGTTTGGTAAGGGTCAAATAATTCCAGGTTTAGAAAATGGAATAGTGAATATGGCAATTGGTGAGAAAGCGGATATTCTTGTTAATCCAGAAGACGCTTATGGTGAGCTAAATCCTGATGCAAAACAAGAGGTACCAAAAGATCAATTTGCTGGTATAGATTTAGAAGAGGGAATGACCCTTTATGGACAGGGTGAAGATGGTGGTACAGTTCAAGTTATTGTAAAAGAGATAGGTGAAGAAAGTGTAGTTATAGACTTTAATCATCCCTTAGCAGGCAAAGCATTGATGTTTTGTGTGACGCTCAATAATATAAGAGATGCCTCTACTGAAGAGGTTATGACAGGTATTCCTGCTGAAAATGCTCAGGAAGATGATGGTTGTTGCGGTACTGGTGGTGGCACTGGTTGTGGATGCGACTAATTTCATAACTGCTTCACCATCTTCGGTGCAAGCATTTAAAACAGCAACACTTTTAAAAACACTGAGTGTAAACTCTCTTATATCAGGAGAACTTGGTGTTGGAAAGAAAACTCTAGCCTCCTATATCTTACCTGATGCACCAATTATTGAGGCATCAGAGTTTGATGAACTATTGATTATGCTTGAGAGTGTTAGAGAGATAATAATTATTAATTTAGAAAACTCTCCAAACATAAAGAGAGTTGTTGATGCTATAAATTTAAATTCAGTTAGAGTGATAGCAACATCTAAAAATTCTTATGTCAATGAGTTTATAGATGATATTTTTAGTGTTAAGTTTGATATACCTCCTCTTCGTGAAAGAACACAAGATGTTGAAAAATTAGTAAGTAAGTTTATTGATGAAGCTTCTTTACTATTTGATAGTACAAAAGAGTTTAATAGTGAAAATTTTAAGCCTGATTTATCTCAAAATTCTTTCTCCTTAAAGAGACAAGTTATGATACACTTTTTACTTCAAGATATAGAAGATGTAGAGTTAATGAGTATAGTTGAAAACTATTTATCAGATAGACTAGGATCAAATAGTGATTATAGAAATTTTTTATACCTTTATGAAGTTCCACTCATAAAAGCAGGGCTAAATAAGTTTAAATCTCAACTGCAGTTATCTGATAAGCTGGGATTAAATAGAAATACGCTAAGAAAAAAGATAGCAGACAATAAGCAATATTTATAGATAAGGATAACAGATGTCAAAAATAGCGATGATATTTTCAGGTCAAGGTTCTCAAGCAGTTGGGATGGGTCAAGATTTTTATAATAACTCAGATTTAGCAAAAGAGATGTTTGCAAAAGCAGGTGAGAGAATTGATGTTGATTTTAAAGGTTTAATCTTTGAAGAGAATGAAAAACTGGGTCAAACAGCTTTCACTCAGCCTGCAATTTTACTTGTTCAAATGGTAGCATACAAGCTTTTTCAAGAGAGATGCCCTGATATAAAAGCAGAGCTCTTTTTAGGTCACTCTTTGGGTGAATTTTCAGCTCTATGTGCTAGTGGTGCGATAGATTATGTTGATGCAGTTGAGTTGGTGCATAAGCGTGGAACCTATATGCAAGAAGCTTGTGAAAGTATTGAAGCTGGTATGATGGCTATAGTGGGTCTTGATGATGCATCTGTAGAGAAAGTTTGCAGTGATGCTCAAGCAGATGGTAAAAAAGTTTGGCCTGCAAACTATAACCAAGATGGTCAGCTTGTAGTAGCTGGGATGAAGAGTGATTTAGCTTCACTTGAGCAAACCTTTAAAGATTCTGGAGCAAAGAGAGCTTTACTTCTTAATATGTCAGTTGCTTCTCATTGTGAGATTTTATCACCTGCCCAAGAGCCTTTAGCCAAACTTATGCAAAATATGATTCAAGATAAGTTTACAGCTCCTATTATCTCAAATGTAACTACAAAAGCTTATGCTACCAAAGATGAAGCAGTGTCACTTTTAAAAGAGCAGTTAGTAAAACCTGTCAAATATAAACAATCAATCTTAGCAATAGTTGATGATGTTGATATGGCTATAGAGTTTGGAAATGGTGTTGTTCTTAAAGGTTTAAATCGTAGAATAGTAAAAGATTTAAAAACTCTCAATATATCAGATATGGCATCTTTATCAAAAGTTACGCAGGAGATATGTAGCTAAGATGAGAATCACTTTAGCTCAAATATCACCAAGATTAAATCGCTCAAATTTAGCAGAGATTATCTTACATGTAGATAAGTATAAAGATGAGAGTGACTTAATAGTTTTTCCAGAACTTTCACTCAATGGTTATATGCTTCAAGATAAGCTTTTTGAAGATGCTTATGAGTTGGTTGAATTAAAAGAGCTAATGAAACTTAGCCTACATGTGGATATAGTTGTTGGCGTTGCTTTAAGAGAGGGTGAATTATTTAGAAACTCTGCCCTTTATTTTAGTGATGGTAAACTTCTTAGTAAACATAACAAGGTGCATCTACCGAACTACGGAATGTTTGAAGAGGCTAGATATTTTGAAGCTGGAGATATATTTGAAAGCTTTGAAAGTAAGTTTGGAAAAATATCGATGCTTGTATGTGAAGACCTCTGGCATAACTCAATACATGTAGACTTGATACAAGAGAACCCTGATTATATTATAGCCCTAGTAGCTTCGCCTGCTCGTGGGTTTAGTGAGGATGGCTTAGAGATAGAGAACCAATGGCTAGAGATTGTTAAATCCATAGCAAAAGAGTGTAGTGCAAAGATTGTGTTTGTAAATCGTGTTGGTTTTGAAGATGGCCTTGGTTTTTGGGGTGGGAGTTGTATCGTTGATGAAAATGCGAAAGTTTTATATAAACTGCCACACTATGAAAAAATAATAAAAACTTTTAAAATTTAGAGGAACTAAGATGAAAATAGCAATTATGGGTGCAATGCTTGAAGAGGTTGAACCATTTTTAGAACTGAGTGAGCATGAGCCATTATTGAAGTATTTTAATAAGCATAATGATATTAATTATGGTGGTAACATGTATCATGAAGCAAAATATAAAGAACATGATATAGTATTAGGCTATAGCAAGATAGGCAAGGTCAATGCATCTTTGACTGCTGCTACAATGATAGAAAGATTTGGTGCAGATATGCTGTTGTTCACTGGTGTAGCTGGTGGTATAAATCCTATGCTTGAGATTGGTGATTTAATTGCTGCTACTCAATTATGTCAGCATGATTTAGATATAACGGCATTTGGGCATCCTCATGGTTATGTTCCTGAAGGGGCAGTTTACATCAAGCCATCTGCAAAACTATTGCATATTGCAAAAGAGGTTGCAGATGAAAAAAAGATTAATCTTATCGGTGGGATTATAGCAACTGGTGATCAATTTATTGCAGATGAAGATAGGAAAGAGTGGATTAAAAATACTTTTGAGGCGGATGCCATTGAGATGGAAGGTGCTGCTGTTGCTGTAGTATGTGATGCCTTTGATATTCCATTTTTTATTATGCGCTCAATTAGTGACACAGCAGATGCTGGTGCTGTTGAAGATTTTGACGAGTTTTTAAAGCATTCATCTCAAAGAAGTAGTAGTTTTATAGTAGCTATGTTAGATAAAATAAACAATGGTCAAGATTAGTAAAAAAATAATGAGTAAACTTGGCAAAACGAATGCTGAGTTTAATCTGATAGAAGAGGGTGATAAAATCCTTGTTGGTCTTAGTGGTGGGAAAGATTCACTCACAATGATTCATGCCATGAAAGAACAGCAAAAAAGAGCTCCTTTTGATTTTGAATTTCTAGCTGTTACTATCTCTTATGGTATGGGTGAAAATTATGATGCTTTACATAGACATTGCCAAGATTATGATATACCACATGTAAGGGTTGATACAAAAGTATATGAGTTAGCAAAAGAAAAAATAAGAAAAAATTCCTCATTTTGTAGCTTCTTTTCAAGAATGAGAAGAGGATACTTATATAGTGCTGCACAAGAGCATAACTGCAATAAGGTTGCCTTGGGACATCATATGGATGATGCTGCGGAAAGTTTTTTTATGAATTTTATTTATAATGGTCAGATGAGAAGTTTAGCTCCAAAATATAGAGCTGAAAATGGTTTAATTGTTATTCGTCCATTGATACAGATGCGTGAGCGACAACTTCGTGCCTTTGTAGATGATAATGAAATCGATGCTATTGGTGATGAGACCTGTCCAGCGATGCGCTTTGATGTAAAAATGCCACATGCAAGAGCAAACACAAAAAAGATGCTTTCAAAAATGGAACAAGAGTTTCCCTCGTTATTTACAAGTTTAAATGCAGCCTTTAAGAATATATCTATAGATAGTTTCTTTGATAAAGAAAAATTTAGTATTTAAAATCTATGTTTGCTTCATCTTTGGCAATTTGAGATTTTTTACTATGCAGTGTTTCCTCTTTTAGTGTGCTTAAAAATTCTATGATATTTTTTTGATATGAAAGTATATCTTTATCATCTGTCATAGCTATAATAGGTTGTAGAGATGTGATATCTATTTTTTTGGCATACCTTGGAACTATCCTTAATTCTTTTTGTAAATGAAGAACAAGAGTGTCGATATCAAGACCATTTTTGTCATGTACTTTTTTCACGAGTTCTTGTGTAGAGAGCATAAGCAAGTTTGCTCTATCCTCATCATCGTTGTATATTTCTAAACCTATGTTTTTTATAATCATATATATATCATCTGGTATATCTTCATTTACAGCTATTAAAAGTGTAAAAATTTTAGCACGAAACTCTAATGAACCGTGATGATGAACAAAAATTTCACGGAAGGCATTGAAAAAATGGTGCTTTAATTTAAAACCTAATCCCATTTAACCCCCTTATGGTCTATATATGGTATTATACATTCTTGAAATTAAAATATGGTGTAAAATATGTTAAACGAAGAAGATTATACTACTTTAAAAGAAAGTTTCATAAACTCACAGAGACTTTTTGATAAATTAAATAATGTAGCAAATCAAGCTAAAGAGCTTGATTATGATGAAAGTGGCTTATATACTGAAGATGAAGAGATGTACGAGAGACATTGGTTAAAGCTTAGTTCAAAAATTATAGATGCTTTAAGTAGTACTTTATCTATGCATAAGATTGAACTTTTAAAGAATGATTCGCTAGAGATCAAGAAGCTTAAGATTAATCTAATAAAAGAAGATGAAAATAGTAAAATTGTTGTAGATTATAGTGAAAATGGTGCAATTAGCATCTCTCAAATGAGCTAATATAAAATTGCACTAGTGCGATAGGTTTTCTGCCGAAGAAAACTTAGCGTTAGCGTAGTCAAAGGAATTACTTTCTTTGGCATGATACAATAAATGAAAGTTTCCCTTTCATTTTATGGAATAAAATTAAAGGAATAGGTTATGGGTAGAGCTTTTGAATATAGAAAAGCATCAAAAATGAAAAGATGGGGAGCGATGTCAAAACTGTTTCCAAAACTAGGTAAAATTATTACTATGGCAGCAAAAGAGGGTAGTAGTGACCCCGATATGAACTCTAAGCTTCGTACAGCAATTTTAAATGCAAAAGCTGAAAATATGCCAAAAGATAACATTGAAGCAGCTATAAAAAGAGCTTCAGCTAAAGATACAGCTAGTATGCTCGAAGTCAACTTTGAGGGCAAAGCACCCTATGGTGTTTTGATTTTTATAGAATGTATGACTGATAATAATACAAGAACGGTCGCTAATGTAAAAAATATTCTTACTAAACATGGTGGAGAGTTATTAACAAATGGATCTTTAGAGTTTATGTTTGATAGAAAAGCACTCATTGAATTCTCTTTAAAAGATGAACTAGATATAGAAGAGTTAGAGCTAGAACTAATAGATGCTGGATTAGAAGAGATAGAGGTAGAAGATGGTATAGGGTTAGTAACAGCAGATTACACAAGCTTTGGCACGCTAACAGAAGCATTAGAGGGTATGGATATAGAGATAGCAAAAGCTAATTTGGAGAGAATGGCAAACTCTCCTGTGTCTATAACAGATAAGCAACAAGTTGATATAGATAAAATTTTAGAAAGGCTAGAGGATGATGAAGATGTGCAAAAGGTTTTTACAAACATAATATAAATATTATAATGAGCAGGGATAAATGTCCCTGTAACCCCCTAAAGCTACAAAAAATAAGTTTTTTGAGAGAAATATATTGAGATGAAATTTGTTGATGAAATATATATAAATAATTATGAGGTAAAGCAATCTAAATTTATTACTTACCTTACTCCATACTCACAATTTAAGAAAACTCTTGTTGATTTAAAAGAACTACACCCAAAAGCTAGACATTTTGTTGTTGCCTATAGATATTTAAATGAATTTGACCAAATTATAGAATATTCAAGTGATGATGGAGAGCCTAAGGGAACTTCTGGTAAACCAACTTTAATGGTGTTACAGGGTTCTTTATTGATAAATACTTCGGTTATAGTAGTTAGGTATTTTGGTGGAACAAAACTAGGCACAGGTGGTCTTGTGCGTGCTTATAGTGAAGCTGTAAACTTGGTTATTGCTACAGCAAATTTGATAGAGTATAAGAAAAAGGTAATTCAAACAATATCTTTTTCTTACACTAATGGCAGAAAAATAGAGTATGAATGCCTGATTTATGGGATAGAAATAGTAAATAAAACCTTCCAAGGAGAGATTAGATACGACTTAGAAGCACCTCAAGAAGATATGAAGTGCTTTTTAGAAAAAGTTCAAAGGTTATTATATTGAATTTCTACAACTATCTTCCTTGAACAGCATCTCCCATGCTCCACATAGGCAAGAAGATACCAAGGGCTAACAAAATAACCATTGCTGCTATTATGATTAGCATTATCGGTTCAATAGCATCAGAGAGAGTATCTATGATGGCATCAAATCTCATTTTATAATATTCAGCAACCTTTTGAATCATAGTATCGAGTGTACCACTATCTTCTCCAGCTCTAACCATCTGAATAATCATATTTTCAAAGAGTCCAGTGTCTTGAAGACCCGTATTTAAGTTACCACCTTTTTCAACTGTCATTCTAACTGAAGATAGTTTATATTTTAGAGGTAGATTGTCTATCATATTTATGGCAGTATCTAATGCTTCAGCAATAGGAATACCAGCACGAATTAATTCAGAAAAAACTAAGGTAAAGCGATTAAGGGTAGAGAATTTAATAATATTTTTAATAAGATATGTTTTTAACAATAACTCATGCCATTTATATTTAATATGTTTAGAGGTGTTTATGAGATATTTAAAAAATAAAAATGCTGTAATTAGTGTAGCTATAACATATGGTCCATAGTTATTAAAAAGATGCTCTAATGTAAGTAGAATTCTTGTTGGTAATGGCAGTTCAACTTTTAATTCATCAAAGATTGATTTAAATTCAGGTACAACATAGGAGATAAGTATTGTAAAAGCGATCGCCATTGCTATCATTACATTTCTTGGGTATGCCATCGCCTTTTTAAATTTTATATAGTTTGCACGAATCTCCTCTAGCATATCCGCCAATGCATATAAAGCTTCATCTAAATTACCAGTTTTTTCACCTAACTCAACCATCGCTATAGTTAAGTTTCCAACTTCAAAACGAAAGTTTTCCATAGATGCTGATAAGGAATGTCCAGAATTGATATCATCTGCTAATTTTGAAAAAACAATCTTTAAAGCTTCATCGTCTGTTGCAGTAGCTATTTCATTTAGTGAATCATGAATGGAAATACCTGCATTAGTCATAACGGCAAGTTGTCTAATCGCAGCAATTAAAGCATCTGGTTTGATTTTTCTTTTTTTAATATTCTGAAAGAAATTAGCTTTAAATCTTTTTAGTTGAGCATCAAATGGTTCCGGTGCTTCAACAATTTTAATAATTATCCCAGAATGTTTTAGTTTTACATAGTCATTGGCCTCTTTTCTATCATTTGCATAGAGAGGCATATCCTCTTTTTTACCTTTGGTAAGAATTGTTGCAATAAAATATTTCATACTTTTGCCACCCTTAATATCTCTTCTATACTTGTTACACCATCGATAGCTTTTTGAATTCCATTTTCAAATATGCCGATAAAACCATCCTTATTTGCTTGAGAGAGCATAATATCTTTTGAAGCTCCCTTTGCTATAAGTGATGATAAATCTTCTGTAATTGTTAAAACTTCGCATATCATCTCCCTGCCCATATATCCAGTATCATTGCACTCTTTGCATCCAGTACCTTTATAGAAAGTCACTTTTTCGGGAATATATTCTTGAATTTCCTCTAGTGTAGAAGCTGGAACATTTTCAATAGCTTTGCACTTAGTGCAGATTTTTCTAACTAACCGTTGAGCTTGTATGGCTACTAATGCACCACTTATTAGATAGCTTTCTATGCCCATGTCAACCATACGAGGTATAGCACTAATAGAATCATTGGTATGCAAAGTAGAGATAACCATGTGTCCAGTAAGTGCAGCTTTAACAGCTATCTCAAGTGTTTCTTGATCTCTGATCTCCCCAATCATAATTTTATCTGGATCCTGTCGTAGTATGGAACGCAGTGCATCTGCAAAACTAAGGCCAACTTTTGAATTAACCTGAACTTGTTGAATAAGATTCATTCTATACTCAACCGGATCTTCAACTGTTATAACTTTATCTTCTACATTTCTAAGTTCATTTAGAGCACCATAAAGTGTTGTTGTTTTACCACTTCCTGTGGGTCCTGTGACTAAGATAAGTCCAAATGGTTCCTGCAATCCTTTGAGAAGTTTTTGATAACTTACAGAATCCATACCAGCATCTTCAAGTTTTACTAGGGCTTTCTCTTTATCAAGAACACGCATTACAATAGATTCTCCATATAAAATAGGAAGTGTTGATATACGAAAATCATATTCTCTATTTCCTACTGCTGTTGAAAAACGCCCATCTTGAGGTTTTCTTTTTTCTGCAATATCAAGATTCGATAATAATTTTAGTCTTGATGCTAGAGGAGGGTAGATATCTTTTTCAAATATAAATACCTCTGAAAGCTTACCATCAATACGAGCACGAACGACACAGTTCTTTTCTGTTGGTTCTACATGTATATCACTTGCTCTACCACTAATACAAGCTTTTAAAACTACATCAATTAGTAGTAGTATAGAGGAAGCTTCCTGCTGTTCTTCAATACTGCTGATTGAATTTAGTTCATCGCGAATTTTTTTTACAAGACCCTTTACACTATCTTTGAGTTCGACTTTAAAAAGGTATGCCTGTATCTGCTTTTTTGTTGCAGAAGCAATTTTTAGAACTTTTCTTGGAAACATTCTCTGAATAGCTTCTTGTGCATCTATATTGAGTGGATCACTAAAGGCGATTGTGATACTCATATCATCTTGAGATATTGGTAAAGCAGTATATTTTTTTAATTGTGCTAGGGGAATTTTTTCAGTGATTTTATAATCCATATCTATAGAATCTAGATCTAAAAACATTAAATCTAGTTCCTCAGATAGTTTTTCTAAAACCTCTTTTTCGCCAATATAATCATAATTGTCAATTATAGATATTTCATAAACGCCATTTCTTATCTGTTGAACTATGTAGCGAACTAATCTATCCATGGTCATAAAGCCAGATAATGTAATATCTCTTAATATGAGGTCTTGACTTATACCTTTTGCTAAAAGTCTGTCAACCTGACCCTTCATAATTGAGCCATTGGCTATTAAATCATTAGTTATCCTATCCATGATTATCCTCTATTTACCAGTAAACATGTCGTTTAATAGTAATTGTATCATAAAACTCCTCAATAACTATCTTGCTGAGTTTCTCTTCTTTCATTAAATATAGTTTATATGTAAGTTTTTTATCAATTTTATCCTCAAAAAGATAAAAGGTTCTTGATTCATGTTCACCAAGATCTGCATAAAAATCAAAAACCTTTGATAAAATGTAGTCGGTTGTGGGTAAGTCTAATGAAGATAGATCATAGTTGTCGATTAAAGCATGATATAGAAGTTTTTTTTGCATCAATATTATTGAAAAATATGCAGAGTTTGCACGAGCTTCACGGGAATATTTAAGTACTGATATCGGTATAGCTAAACGATCTATATAGTCTGATTCTAGGCAAGCAAAAGCATATAATGAAACAAACTCTTCATCTCTTTTATATCTTTTAAAATTATTAAAGCCCATGTCGCAAACATTTTCATATTTTTTATTTTCATAAAGATTGAACATATCTTGTTTGATGTTAGCGTAAAGATTTAGGCTTATGATTAAAATTAACAGTATTTTCATTTAAATTTCCCCGATCTTATCTCTTCTAAAAGTATTTTAGCCTGATTTGAATGTGAATGGTTGATGTAATTTTTGAGAGTTTTAATAGCTTCATCTTTTTCATTTAATTTTACAAGAGATTTAGAAAATAGTATCCAACTAGCTTCGATATTATTGTTGATTTGATTTGTGATAAGTGCATAGTTGTAGGACTTATTGTACTCTTCTAGTTCATAATATTTTTTTGCTATAAATAAACTAAGTGCAGGGTTGTTGTTTTTTTTAAATCGTTTAATAACATGTGCTATATCATCTCTTGTGTTGTTTCTTTTTATACTTATAGAGCTGTTTTGTGTGATTTTTATCTCTTTATTTTTATCGACTATCGTCTTCTCTTTCTGTATTGTTTTTGTATCTTTTGTATCTTTTGTATCTTGTACGCTTAAGGTTGTTTCTTTAACTATGGGTGGGTTGATATCTTCTTCATAGAGTGCAACAGAAGTGTGCTTTATATTGGAAATAAAGTTTAATGATGGAGTAAGAAGTATTTTTTTACTATCAGATGAAGAATGCTTTGAATTGTCTTTTTCTATCGTTTTTGTTGAAGCAATATTTTCTTTTTTTACCTCTTTAACCAGAACAGTTTTATTTTCTGGTTCTTCTTTTTTGATAATAAGCTCTTCTTTGAGAATACTTGGCTCTATACCTACAGCCTCTTTATTGAAATATATAGTAAACATTAGTACAACTATAACACACAGGCTTAAAAATATCACTAAGTAAGGAACATAATATTTAATCTTATATTTACGCCATCTACTCTCTAGTTCATTTATGTTAAGCATCAATTAAACCTGTATGTATTGCAGACATCTCAATAATTTTATTTGAAACGATATTTGTATTAATATTAGATATATCATTCTCATAATACCAAGAGTATATATCAAATAAAGTATATAAAAGCTTATTTGTATCTCGATAGTTACCATTTGTTAATTTGTAAATTAGGTTGGTCGGTTTTTGAGCAAACATATTTGCAGTATCAAAACAGTTAGATTTCATTAGCTTTTTTTGTATATATATTTTAAGTTCATTATTGGATGCATTTTTAAGTTCTATGCTTTCCCAAATTCTTGTTTGAAAATGTTCCTTAGCTATTAAATCCTCTTTTTCTGTTTTGTGAAGAGTTATAACAAATTTAATTGCTCTTGTATCAGAAAGTAATCTTATTTTTTCCATCTGTATAGTAGAGTAAAGTTGAGCTTCATCAAGAAGTACTAAGGGTATACCAGTTTGGGATGAGCTGTTTTCATCCAATATAAGCATAAACTGTGTAAAATTAAGTTCACCCTGATATTTTACATTAAATATATCCCTTGCTAAAGACTTAAAAAACTCACTTTCATCAAGAATAGGAGTTTTGTAAAGATATACTTTTTGCGAAGATGACAAATCATGATATAGTTTTGTTAAAAACATACTTTTGCCTGTACCAGGCTTACCATACAAAAGTATCATCTTAAGCGGTTTTTTTACAGAGTTTTTAAGAGATTGATAGATTGTAGATACGCGATCTAGCTGAACATAAGCCTTGACATCCACACTATCTAAAAAAACATGCTTAGAGTTTTCAAAGATGTTAGATTTCATCTTCCTCATCTTTTAGTTTTTTATTCATCTGTTTTGTAATATTGTCCGTTTCTTGAGATATAGAAGCCTTTTCAAAGATGACAGTTTGATCAGTGATTCCTTCATACCCTAAGTCTTTTAATGAAAGAGAACTTTTTTCTTTTTCAATAATATGAGGTTGTATTACAATTACAAGTTCTTGTACCTGCTTTGTGGTTTCTTCATATTTAAAGAGATAGCTAAGGCCTGGAATATCACCCAGTAAAGGAACTTTACTAGATGAGTCTATATTCCGAGTATTTATTAAGCCGCCTAGTATGATTCTGTTTCCATCTTTTACTGTAACAACTGATGAAAGTTGACGACGATTAAGATCAGGTGGCATCTTTCTATCTGCACCGTCTGCTTCCATATTTGATGCTGTTTCAGACAGGGAAGGGTTTATTTTAAGAGTGATTGTTTTATCATCAGCAATCTCTGGAGTTATGGTAAGCAAAACACCGGCAAATACGGACTGAATACTTTCATTTTGATTTTGTACACCAGTTGTTCCACCTGCCAATGTCTCTGTGTTGAGTATCTTATAGAAGTATTCTGTTCCAGCAGTTATTAGGGCTGGTTGATTGTTGAGCGTTAAAACTTTTGGATTTGATATAGAACTTACATCACCCTGTGTTTTTAAAAATTTGATAACTTCATTTAAATTTCCTCCTCCAGCGATACTTACCATACTAGCTACACCCTGTAATCCACTTAGTGTAGCTTCTGTTATAGAGGCATCTTTAAATTCTGTTACATTTTTTACTCTTCTGGTATCAACAGCAACTTCAAAATTTTGAAGAGCATAAAGTTGTTGCCAATCAATACCAGTTGATGTTCCTTCAGTCATGGTAACTGAGAGTAGTTGTACATCGATTAAGACTTGTAGTTGCACTTTATCTTGAAGTCTTTTTAAATATCGTTCAAGTCTACTCATCTGCTTGTGAGTAGCTGTTACAGTCACAAGACCTGCATTTTTATTTATAATAGGTGCATCTGCAACATATTCATCATGAGGTCTATTGATAACACTTTGCAACTCTTTATCTAATTCTTCCCAAAAAATCACTTCATCACTAGACTCAATAATTATGCCAGTTTCACCTTGATTGTTGTTATTTCCACCAGATGTTCCACTTCCAGTAGCACCACCAGAATTTACACCTTGTTGAGAAGCAGAAGAAGAACTAAGCGTTACATTTGTTTTTCCTACACCTTTTCTCTGGGAGAGTATGTAATCAATTCCAAAAATTTTAGTATTTAAATATGATATTTTTAATAGATTATTCTCTAGGGAGTAGTAAAGATTATTTTCTTTTAGTATGATGGATAAAACTTCATCAATAGTTAAGTTTTTAAGGTGAGTTTTATTGAGTTGTGTATCTAAATATTTTTCTGCAACAGGATCTGAAACAATTACACTAAACTCGCATTCATCACTTAATTGCTCTATAAAGTCAATAATCTTAGTGTTTTTTGTGGAACTAATACTAAAGAGCTCGTAGGTGCAATCAGCATAGGCGGTACTTGACATAAGAAGCGCTAAGAGTAATCCATAAATTGTTTTTCTGATATATTTCATTTTCTTATCCTGTTTTATTTGAATTTTATATTTTTATTTATACTATCGGTAGAAAGAACGAGTTTGCTTTCACCTTTTGTTAAAACAACAGAAGTTCTTCTGAGACTTGACAGCTTATAGCTATGAACTATATCGTTTAATTTATACCACTGACCATTAATCAGTGCGGAATTATTTATTATAGCACTTAGATATAGGTGTTTTAGAGGCTTTGATGAAACTATGCTATCGGGACTCGTTGAAATTATTGTCCTATCTGATTGCACTTTATCACTAAGTTTCTTTTTCTGTTTTTTGTCCAAAAAAATAAAAGGACTAGATATGCTAGTGACCGAACTGTTACTCATACCTTCTCTTGGTGGCTTGATTGCTTGAACCTGCGTATCAACCCATGAAAGCTCATCTGAAGATATGGCAACTGATGAAACTAGTAGAAAAGTCATTAAAAAGTAAGTTTTCATTAGTATGTGATCCCCCAAACTGAAATTTTTAAATCTGTATCAAGAGTTTCTTTTGCTGTTATGTTTAAATCATGAATATCAACTACTAAATTACTTTGTTCTAGTGAATTTATAAACTTTAGTGTATTTTTGTAGTTTCCAGTTGTTTTTAAAGTGATGTCAAGAATGTGACCAAAGGAAGTCAGATTTTGGGCATATGTATTTGTAAAGTCAAGAATAGATATGTTATGTTTTTTTGCATTTATAGATATAGAGTGTAAGTATTCACCCCATGCTCTCTCATCATATATAAGAGATGAGATAGTTTCTATTTTACTTTTTATATATGCATTGTTATTTTTTTGAATAACTAGATCAGTTTCAAGTTTTTTTATCTTTTTATCCAGCATAGTTATTTTGGTTTGAGGATTTTGTTGTAGATATCGTTTATCAGAATTTATTTTTGTACTAAGATTCTTTATCTGTTTGTTTTTAGTCTCAAAATCACTTAAAGAACTATCCCAAAAAAGCAGATACGAAAAAGCAAATATGACACCAAAAACCATTACATATACTATATAAGTGTCTTTTTGGCTTTTTTCTTTGAAAGCAGAATCTATCTGCTGTAGAAAATCTTCAATATTTATTTTCATAATATACTCACTTTTAATTCACTAAAATATCTTTTTGATTTTTCATTGAACTGTATATGATTAAGAGAAAAATCATACCGGTTTTCATAAACTTTTGTCAAATGTTCTATCATCTGAGTTATTTTCTTCTCTTTTTTTGATACTAACTCAATAGCAAAAGTTTTTGATTTGTCATCTTCTGTAAATGATAAGGTTTTGATGTTTATTTTAAATTTATTTAAATCTTTTGTAAATTTTGCTATTAGTTTGGCTTTCATAGGGTAGTTTACTTTAACATCATGAATCTTAATCAGCGTTGCTTTTTTATCTGAGTATTCTTTTTGTTGGGTAGTTAAAAGTGCTAATACTTTTTCTTTATCAGCTTCTTTGTTTTTCAAGGTAGCTTCTCTAGTGATTTTGACATTATGTAGTTCGGCGTATTCTGTTTTTAAATGATCGTACTGTAGTGTTTGTGCGTATGTTAATACCCAATATGTTACTGGATATAGAAAAGCAAGAACAAATGAAGCAGCAGTAAGAAGTATAAGTTTACCACTATCTCTTCGTATAAATTTTGGAGGACGATAATACATTGTAAAGTTACAATCATATCTGTCCTCTACAGGAAGAGTTGTATATACATGCATCAAGGCATGTATCTGCTCAATATATTGATCATTGTTTTCAAAACCATAGTCAAATTCAAGGTTGCTTGATTTTATATGTAGTTCTACTTCACAAATTTCATCTAGTTTCGTAGCGATATCAATTTGTGATCCTATATACACATGCTCTATGTTGCTTAGTTCATAAGCTCTTTTTACATATGTTAAGATATCATTGATGTTGGCAAAAATCTCTTTATTTAGTTTTATAAAAGACTCTTTATAGTCGCTAGCAGTGTTTTTGAGTGTTTGCGTTGATAAAAACCTTACGAAATCAGCATATTCAATCTGCTCGCCATATATTTCACAAAATCTTTCGTGCATCTGTATATATGAATAATTTATAGATTTTGTATAAAGAAATTCTTTGTCACTATAAACTGTTATAAATGCATCGTTCTCTTGAAAGTATATAAAACAGTGGGTATTATTTGATTCAATAAGTTCTTTTGAATAGAGTGATTTAAACAGTAGTGGTGATGGTATTATCATGTCTAAGTATTTAATCTTCTTAGTAGTATTTATAAAAGTTTCATCTACTATTAGTGGATCGATGATAAATATATGAAAATTTCTATTTTCTTCATCGATGGTATTGAAAGTTTCTATAAAATGTACCTGATAGCTAACAGCTTGGTCAAGTGCTAGCTCATCATATGCTTTATTGCTAATCGCATCATAGAGATCTTCTTCTGGAATATTTTTTGATATGCTGATGTGAGAGTTTATAAAATCTTTCGTATTTAAAAATGATATAGCATATTGTTCTTTTTTAAATGAAGGAGAACTATCTTCAGAAATAAAGCTAGAAATACCAGTTAAGTAAGTATCTCTATATGGATTAACAGAAATAACACTCGAGAAAGAGTTTGTATGTTTTTTACTCATTTAATTTATTCCTATTTGAATTAAGCTCTTACAAACAAGACCAACCTCATTTATAATAACAAGCTTTTATAAATTTACATATACATCGTCATTTATAAAAAAAGATTAAGTTAGTGAAATCCAACTAACTACATCCAACTATTTAGTTTTAATATCCTATTTACACTATTTTATCGGAATAAAGCTTAAAGATTTTCTTAATACTAAATAAATCCGATAAAGTATCGATATAAATGCATCATTTAGGTCATTTATAGAGGTGTAAAATATCTAAAGGTATGTAAATAGATATTATTTTTCTGTTATAATTTTCATTTTGTTATTATAATCTAAGCTAACTAACAATGTTTTATTGCCAGTAAACAGGAATGTGTTAGACTGATAAAACTCATGAAAAGTTATCTGATAGATTTTTTTATTGTTTGGATATGGGATTATATTTATATCTTTGAAAATGATTGTTTTTTTCTCATTCTTTTTAAATATTCTAGTCTTATATCTTTTAAATCTATCTATGTTCATACCATCAAATCTGACAAATTTATCTGAGTAAAATTTTAAGTAATTGTCTGTATCATCATAAAGCCAATAATATCTCCAACTGTATAGTTGTGAAAGAATAGAAGCTAGAACTTCTTTTGAAACTTGAGTTTTAATTTGATTATTGTTAATGATAAGAATAGTTTTTTCAATATTAATTTTTTTATCTAAACACTCTATGCTTTCATTATTTATTGCTATACAGCCTTTTGTAAACTCATCTCTGTTTTGCTCACTTGGAAGTCCATGTACCCATATGCCATGTCCATTTTTCCCTCTGTACCTATCATAAGTGTTTGGGTATGATGTTACAAATGCTATAGGACCATAAAAAGAGTTTAGTTTGTTTTCTTTAGAAAGTTTTTTAGTTATATTATATATCCCTATAGGTGTTTTAAGATCTCCCTCTTTTATTTTATCACCCTTTACTTTTCCAATATACGCACTATACTTTTCTTTAAAACTATAGTTCTTATTGGAGTCTTTAGTATAAAGATTCAGGGTTGATTTTTCTTTATTGCATGCAAGAATATTTTGGTAAGACTCTATATATCCAAATGTTGTGTCTGAATCTTTTATGTAGTCAAACCAATAGTTGTATTGGGTTAGTTCTAAATCCATCTGTTTTTCTATAGCATATATACCATTTATTCTATAGTTTGTTAGCACATCATTGGCATATAAAGAGAGGCTGATAAGTATAAAAAATAGTATTTTCAAGATCTATATCCTATCTCTTCTAAAAAAGCCTTATCTTTAGTCCAACCTTTTTTGACACTCACTTGTAGGTTCAGATATGCTTTTTTTCCGCTTAATCGCTCTATTTTCTCTCTTGCAGATTTGCCAATGCGTTTTATAGATTCACCACTTTTACCGATGATTATTCCTTTTTGGGATTCTTTTTCTATTATAATTGTTGCATCTATAATATCGATACCCTTCTCTTCATCTATAGACTCTATAAGTACATCAGATTCATAAGGTATCTCATCGCTAACATTTTCAAATATACCCTCTCTTATAAAACCTGCGTAGATATCACGCACTAGTTCACTGGTTAAATCTTGGGGGTCATATAAAAATGGTGAATCAGGAAGGTTTTTCGATATTACTTTTAAGAGGTCTGTGTGTCCTATTTTTTTGGGTATTGCAAATGGGATGAGTGCTTCAAAATGTTGAGCATATTTATTGTATGAGGCGATTCTTTTAAATAGCTTATCTTGATTTACTTGATCTATTTTACTTAGAACAATGATATGTTTAACTTTTGCATTATTTATTTTTAAAAAGTTTTCATAATGCTCTAAATTATCTGTTACAGGGGCTAAATAAACTATTAAGTCGCAATCGCCCATAGCTTTTAGAGCCTCATCCAACATAAATTGATTAAGAATCTTTTCTCTTTCATGGAGTCCTGGAGTATCAACAAATATGATTTGTGAATCTTCATACATAACAATAGCATTTGAACGCTTTCTTGTGGCATTTGCTTTTTGGGAAACCATAGCAATATTTTCACCTAGTAGGGAATTCATAAGTGTACTTTTCCCAGCATTTGGACGACCTATGAGAGAAACAAAACCAGCTTTAGTCATTTGCATTAACCTTAATTAAAATAGCCACATGTGGCTTGAAATCTATAATATATATCGTGATAAGTCATCATCTTCGACAATCTCATCTAATTTTTCATGAACTAAACTCTCAGAAACAATAAATTGATTATCTTGATACTCACTAGCTTCATAGCTAATCTCTTCTAGCACTCTTTCTAAAATAGTATGGAGCCTTCTAGCACCAATATCTTCGTTGGACTCATTTGCTTTATGAGAAAGTTTTGCTATAGTTCTAATAGCAGCATCTTCAAAAATAAGTTTAACATTCTCTACGCTTAGAAGTGCCTCATATTGTTTGAGTAAAGAGTTTTGTGTTTGCGTAAGAATCTTGTAAAGTGTTTCTTCAGTTAGTGCTTCAAGTTCA
The DNA here is from genome assembly GCA_034659115.1 of Campylobacterota bacterium. Taxonomy (GTDB): domain Bacteria; phylum Campylobacterota; class Campylobacteria; order Campylobacterales; family Sulfurimonadaceae; genus Sulfurimonas. Next base: position 9,249 of record JAYEGN010000036.1, on the reverse strand, counting down.
ACTCTTAGGGGAAATCTTCCTTGAAGTTCTGGAATAAGGTCACTTGGTTTAGTTAAGTGAAATGCACCAGCTGCAATAAAAAGAATATGGTCTGTATTAATTACTCCATACTTAGTTGTTACACTACTTCCTTCAACAATTGGAAGAAGATCTCTTTGTACACCCTCTTTGCTAGGGTCATTACGCCCTTGACTTTTTGAACTAATAGCGATTTTGTCTATCTCATCTAAAAATATGATACCGCCATCTTCAGCACGCTTAAGTGCCTGGGTGTTGATGCTTGTCATATCTAAAAGTTTGTTGCTAGCTTCTAGTTTTAAAATAGATTTAGCCTCTTTAACTGTAACATCTTTTTTATTATCTTCTTTATTCATAGTGTCAAAAATTTTAGAAAAACTTTCTTGAACTTTTGCCATTTCAGGTGGAAGATTTGTGTCGCTAAACTCTACATGTATTTTATCAAATTCAAGTTCAATAATTTTTTCATCCATCTCACCATTTTGAACTCTGTCTTCCATAGCACTTAGGAGTCTTTGGTAATCATCTTTTTTACTTTCACTAGCTCCACTTGGAAGAGGTGGAAGAAGTTTTTCAACTATTTTATTGAGTATATAGTTGTTAATTTTTTCTTTGTTTTCTTCCTCTTTTTCAGCTTTTACTATGGCGATAGACGATATCACTAAATCACGAATCATCGACTCAACATCACGGCCAACAAAACCAACTTCAGTATATTTTGAAGCTTCAACTTTGATAAATGGAACTTTCATCATCTTAGCGAGTCGTCTTGAAATTTCTGTTTTACCAACACCTGTTGAGCCTATCATTAAGATATTTTTTGGCATTATCTCATCTTGAAGCTCTTGTGATAGTTGCATTCTTCTATATCTAGTTCTCAGAGCAAGAGCAATTGTCTTCTTTGCATCTTTTTGTGATATTACATATTTATCAAGATATTGAACTATCTCTTTTGGAGTTAAATTCATTGGTCACCTTCTTCAAGCGTAAGAGTTTTGATATTGTGGTTAGTGTATATACATAAATCTGCTGCTACATGTAAGCTCTCTTTTACAAGTTCCTCTTCATCTAAAGAGGTGTGTTTTTTCAGAGCTCTTGCAGCAGAAATAGCGTAGTTGCCTCCACTGCCTATAGATGCTATCTCTCCATCTTCTGGTTCCACTACATCACCATTTCCTGTTAGAATAAAGATATGCTTGTTATTTAAAACTATCATCATAGCCTCTAGTCTTCTAAGAACCTTATCTTTTCTCCAAGCCTTAGAAAACTCTATAACAGACTTAAGCAGGTCTCCTTTTTTATCTTCTAAAAACTCTTCAAACATCTCAAAAAGATTAAAAGCATCTGCCGTACTTCCTGCAAATCCAGCAAGAATTTTACCAGATCCAAGTGTACGAATTTTAGTGGCGTTACCTTTTAGTACAGAATCTCCAAAGGTAACTTGACCATCACCACCTATTACAGCTTTGTTTTTGCCCTTGTAAGCAAGTATTGTAGTTGCATCAAACATCAGTTGTTACTCTCCTTGAACATCCACATGTAGTGTTGCATGTATAGCATGACCTAGTTTTAAATCTAGATCATGTTCTCCGATAGTTTTGATTGCAACTTTATCAACAATATGTTTTTTATCTATCTCTACTCCATGTTGATTGAGTAGTGCTTGCGCTACTTCATCTTTAGTAATCGCACCAAATAGATGACCATTTTGTCCAAGTTTTTTTGTAATAATAATCTCAAGTCTATCTAACTTTTTAGCTATATCTTTAAGAGTTGCAATTTCAGTTGCTTCTTTAGCACTTTTTTGTGCTTCTTCCTCTTTGTGTTGCACTAAAACTTCAGGAGTTGCATGTTTTGCAAAACCTTTACCGATAAGAAAGTTTTTTCCATAGCCATCTTTAACATCTTTAACTTCACCAGCTTTACCTAAACTTTTTACATCTTTAATCAATAATACTTTCATAAATCTATCTCCTTAAATTTTATCTTTTAACTTCGCCACCAAAAGAAACGATACCATGAGTTAAGTTTCCTATCTTAGTGTATCCCATATCTGTTAGTATTCTAGCAACATGTGCGCTTCTACTACCTACATGACAGTAAAGAATTATATTTTCATCTTTTGCTAAGTTGGCTTCATCCCAAGTTTGGAAGAAACTACTTGTAGGAACTAATGTATCTGCACCTGCTATGTGACCCATCTGCCACTCCATATGCTCGCGAACATCAACAAGTTTAAAATTGGTCATACCGAGTTCTCTAGCTTCTAGAAGTGCTTGAAGCTCATCTCCATCTAGTTCACTTTGATCTATTAGTTGAGCACATTCTTCTTTTGTTAATCCACGAGAATGAGTATGTGCAGCCTCTTCCATTCCAAGTTCTATTCTTTTAGATGCCGCAAATTCTGGAGTACAGAAGATTCCACAGTGACAGCTTCCCGTTTCAGGAATCTCTTTTTTAATAGCTGGAGGGCATGGACAGATTCTATTATCAACACTTTGTGGTTTTCCATCAACCTCTTCAACCATAAAACATGGACAGAAAAGTTTGTTATACATCATCTTGTTTCTGGCAAGACCCATCTGTACACCCTCATTTACTTCTACCTGAGGGTTATATACCCAACCTTGAGATTCACATACTTTATCTGTGAATTTAATTGTTTTTTCCATTCTTTCTTGAAATTCAGGTGAGTTCATATCTATTTTAATCATTTTATTTCTTACCTCTATGTGCTTTGCCTTCGATAATAAATCGAAGTGCATTTAGTTTGATGAATCCCTCTGCATCTTTTTGGTTATACACTTCATCTTCTTCAAAAGTTGAATACTCTTCATTGAACAGGGACATGTCAGAACTTCTTCCAACAACCATTATGCTACCTTTATAAAGTTTGAGGCGAACGCTCCCTTGAACATATTTTTGAGTATTGTCAATAGCCGCTTGAAGCATCTCTCTTTCAGGTGCAAACCAAAATCCATTATAGATAAGTTTTGCATAGCGAGGCATCATCTCATCTTTAAGATGTGCTGCTTCACGGTCTAAAGTGATAGACTCTATAGCACGATGTGCTTTTAGCATAATAGTTCCACCTGGAGTCTCATAGCATCCACGAGCTTTCATACCAACAAAACGATTTTCTACAATATCAACACGACCGATACCATGCTTGCCCCCAATCTCATTAAGAGTTTTTAACATTGTTGCAGGAGTTAGTTCTTTGCCATCTAGTGTAATTGGATCACCATTTTTATAGCCAATCTCAATGTATTGAGCTTCATCTGGTGCATTCTCTGGAGAGTTTGACCATAGCCACATAGATTCTTCTGGTTCTGCAGATGGATCTTCTAGTATTCCACCTTCATAAGAGATGTGAAGAAGGTTTGCATCCATAGAATATGGAGATTTTTTACCTTTTTTTTCAATTGGGATACCGTGTTCTTGGGCATACGAAAGAAGTTTCTCTCTTGAATTTAAATCCCACTCTCTCCATGGGGCGATTATGGTTAGTGTGGAGTCTTGACCTAAGTAACCCATCTCAAAACGGACCTGATCATTACCCTTACCTGTTGCTCCATGACTTACTCCATCAGCACCAGTGATTTTAGCAATCTCCGCTTGTCTTTTAGCAATCAATGGACGAGCGATAGATGTACCTAGAAGATACTCACCTTCATAGATAGCATTTGCCCTAAACATAGGGTAAACAAAATCCTTTACAAACTCCTCTTTTAAGTCATCAATAAAAATATTTTCAGGTTTGATACCAAACTCTAAAGCTTTGGCGCGAGCAGGTTCAAGCTCTTCACCTTGACCTAAATCAGCTGTAAATGTTACAACTTCACATCTATACTCATCTTGTAACCATTTCAATATTATACTAGTGTCGAGTCCACCAGAATAAGCTAAAACTACTTTTTTTACCTCTTTTTTCATATAAAAAACCTTTATGAACAAAATAATTATCGCGATTTTACAATAAAATAGATTAAAAAATGGTTAGTGAAAGTTTATAAGGCTGTAAAGTATAAGTTTTTGTTAAGAAAACAGGAGTTTAGTTAATCAAAAGGGCTTGCATCTACCCTTTTGAGTCAAACAATATTCCAGTTACTTCTTGCATTTTTGGAAGAAAATCTTGAGCTTGTTCTGCTGGAAATCTTCTTATCATTTTGCTTGTTTCTGATTCTATTACAGATACGAAAAATATATCATCTCTATCCACACCAAATCTTAAATTAGTGCTAATAGGAGCCATCGCTTTATTTAGTTGATCTACTAAATCTTGCACTTTCTCTTTTGAGTTAATTTTTACTTCCGTACTTGAAACCTCTTTTTGAATCTCTTTTACTAAATCTTGTGGTTTCTGAGTTTGCTGTACTTGCTGAGCACCCCGTCCTTGAGATTCCTGCGAACTTACTTGTGTTTGTGATTGTTGTTGTCTTGCAACATTTGCTATGCCATCCATGACTTACTCCTTATCCTTAAAAGAATATTGTTCCTACACACCAAATCGACCAATAAAAAAATAACTTTAATAAAAAATATAAATTTTAAATTTTAAACTTTAAATATTTTATGATAATCTTACGCTCATGAATGAGTATATTAAACTATTAGCTTCAGAACCAATACTGAAAAGATTATCTACTATACAACTTATCGCATATTTTGGTGCTTGGTTTAGTAATGTAGCGATTTACACACTTCTACTTGATATGAGTGTATCTCCTGAGGTTGTGGCATTTACTGCTATGCTTCATTTTTTGGCAGGGGTGATTCAAGCACCATTCTCTGGTCCAATCATCGATAGTGTAAAACCAAAAAAACTTATGCTATCTCTTATTGGCATAGAAATTTTTGCAACACTATTTTTGATATTTGTAAATGAGATTTCAGATCTATGGCTTTTGTATATGCTAATATTTATTAAGATGGCAGCGGCTAGCTTTTATTTCACTACAGAGATGTCTTTGCTACCAAAAATTTTGGATGGAGATAAGCTTCAAAAAGCAAATGAGCTTCATTCAATTATTTGGTCATTTTCATACACTCTTGGTATGGCTCTTAGTGGATTTGTTGTGTACTGGTTTGGTGTTAAAATTGCCTTTATTCTAGATGCGTTAATGTTTGTTATAGGCTTTATTCTTCTATATAATCTAAATCTACATGTAGAGGTGATAAAAACAGGTGAAAATCTATTGCGGATGATGCAAGATACCTTTAGTTACTTAAAACGAACACCTCAAGCGATTCATCTGATGTTGATTCATGCATTTGTAGGTCTGACCGCTTTTGATGCTTTAGTTGCGCTTATGGTAAATCAGTATTATGCATCTGTAATAGCTACATCTTTAGCTCTTGGACTCCTGCATGCATCAAGAGCATTGGGTTTAGTAATTGGCCCTCTAATAATCAGTAAGCTAGTTGATAATAAACGGATTATTTATGTTTTTATTGCTCAAGGCATAGCTGTTTGGTTATGGGCTTTTTGGATGGAAGAGTTTTATCTCTCAATAGTGGCTAGTTTTATTGTTGGCTTATTTACAACGACTCTTTGGTCATACACCTATACTCTGCTGCAAAAAAATATAGAAGAAAAATATTATGGTAGAATCGTGGCTTACAATGACATGTTGTTTTTAAGTTCAGCTACTTTAACTTCATTTATGATAGGTTTTTTAGCAACAGATGGTTTTTCTTTAGAGTTTATCACAGTTATACTAGGACTTGGTTTTATCCTTGGTGGTTTTTATTTTGCTTGGATATTAAAAACTCAAAATATTAAGGGTTGATTATGATTTACAGATCAAAAGATGGTGATATAGATTTAAGTAAACTAACAAGGCTTTATCCTGCAGCTGTTGTTGAGCTTGAAGGTGAAAGTGCAGAGATGAGTTTAGAATGGATGGATATGAATGAGGGTAAAGTTAAGCTCAATGAATATGTTTTAGTTTTTGATTTTACTCCAGCAAATGAGGAGATAAAAGATAGATTGGTGCTTCGTTTTAAAACAAAAGATGAACTCATAAAAGCTATGGAAGAGGTCGCACAGTTTTATCAAGCCTAAGCCCAAATAATTCCATAAGAATAAAAAATTTAAACTATCATTGCACTCAAGGCAGGTTCATTAAAAATTTACACCACCAATAAGGTGGCTTAAAATTTTTACTAAACATCCCTTAAGCACAAGCATAGATAAATTTTATAAATCCTTATGGAATTATTTGGGCTAAGTCTACTTAAGCTTTTTAAGAAATCTATAGTAACATTAAGATAAAATTCTTTTTATGAATTATAAAGATTACGAAAATACAGTTGAAAAATTAAATTTATATTCCTATCATTATTATGTCTTGGATGATCCAATCACAACAGATGAAGTTTATGACAAATTTTATCATGAAGTGTTAAAGTATGAACAAAAGCACTCAGATAAACTGTTGAAAAACTCTCCAACTCAAAGAGTAGGAGATAGTGTAAGGGATGGCTTTACTAAGGCTACTCATCTCTCTCGCATGTGGAGTTTAGAAGATGTTTTTGATAGAGATGGTTTAGAAAAATGGCTTACAAAAACATATAGATTAGATAAAAACATATCTTTTTATTGTGAACCAAAATTTGATGGTGCTTCCTTAAATCTTATATATACAAATGGTGAATTAGTTCAAGGTATAACTCGTGGGGATGGTAGTGTTGGAGAAGAGATTACTCAAAACATTAAGACGATTCGCTCTATTCCACTTGCCATAAAACATAAAAAAACTTTAGAGATTCGTGGTGAAGTTGTGATTTTCAAAGATGAGTTTGACAAAATTAACGAGTTGAGGTTAAAAGATGGTGAAGCAGTTTTTGCAAATCCTAGAAATGCGGCAGCTGGAAGTCTTAGGCAGTTAGACTCTAGTGTGACAGCATCGAGAAATTTAGTGTTTTTACCATATGGTGTTGGAGAAAATTCACTTGAGCAAAAACTTTTAAGCCAAAAGATGAACTTTATATATGAACTTGGTTTTAAGAAGCCTCCTGAGCACGCTACATGTAGCGGCATTGAAGAGATAGAAACTATATATGAAATTATGAAAAATAATCGGGATAACTACCCTATGATGCTTGATGGAATGGTTGTAAAAGTAGATGAAATTGCATCCCAGATAGATATGGGATATACAGTTAAAAACCCTCGTTTTTCAGTTGCATATAAATTTCCAGCAGTTGAAAAAATAACTACCATCAAAGAGATAGTTCTTCAAGTTGGCAGAAGTGGGGCTGTTACCCCAGTAGCAGTTGTTGAACCAACAGATATCGATGGTGTTGTGGTAGAGAGAGCAACTCTTCATAACTTTGATGAGATAGATAGAAAAGATATTCGCATAGGCGATAGGGTTATTATTCTTAGAAGTGGAGATGTGATACCTAAAATCATAAAAGTTTTACTAGACCAAAGAGATCAAACAGAAGTGAAATATGAGCGACCAAAGCTTTGCCCTGTTTGTGGTGGTGAGCTTTTAGATGAGGGTGTTTTACTAAAATGCCAAAACCTTACATGTAAGGCTAGGGTTGTCAACTCTATAATTTACTTTGCTTCAAAACCATGTTTAAATATAGACGGCTTAGGAACTAAGATAGTTGAGACCCTGTTTATATCTGGACTTGTTCAGAGTGTAGTGGATCTGTTTGATTTAACACTTGAAAAACTCTTAGAACTTGAAGGATTTAAAGAGAAAAAATCACAAAACCTTTTAAACTCCATAGAAGATGCTAAAGGGTGTGAATACTGGAGATTTATAAACTCTTTGGGCATTGAGCATGTAGGTGAGGTTGCTTCTAAAACACTGAGTGAAAACTTTGCTTCATCATTTGTTGATGCAAGTAAAGAAAAAATAGTAGAATGTGATGGTATTGGTGAGGAGATGGCAGAATCAATTTTAGAGTTTGTGAGAGTAAATAGAGATATTATTTTAAATTTACAAGAGATTCTTCAACCGATTGAACCCATAAAAAAAGCTGAGGCAAAAGAGAATCCCTTTAAATCCAAAACAGTTGTATTAACAGGAACTATGAGTGAATCAAGAGGTCTTATAAAAGAGATGCTTGAAAACCTTGGTGCTAAGGTTTCAGGGAGTGTTTCAAAAAAAACTGATTATTTAGTATATGGTGAGGATGCTGGTAGTAAGTATGATAAGGCTAAGAGTCTTAATATCCAATGTCTAAGAGAAGAAGAGATGAGAAATAAAATAGATGAGAGTTTTTAGATGAAGATAATATATTTGATTTTATTATTTTGTAGTGTAGCATTAGCAGATAGAGATGGTGGTCCCTATATTGGAATAGGCTACGGAATGTCAAAATATGATGATGATAATCTTTATAAAGAACAAAAAATAGATAGTTCTAAGGCTATTGCAATCTATGGTGGTGCCTATATAAATAAGCACCTTGGTGTTGAACTTGCTTATATAGATTTTAATGCAGGAGATCATTTTACAGTTATTGACAACTCTGACTACAAAGATGATCTGCATTTTAAATCTTTAAATGTTAGTACTTTGGTTCATTATGCATTTTTTGATGATATATTAGATTTTTATGCTAAGTTTGGTGTTGGTGAGATGAAGACAAATCAGACAAGTTCAGGTGGTTTTACGATGCTTTTTGGTGGCGGTATGGGAGTTAGGTTTAGTGAGATGTTTGGTATGAAAGTAGCTTATGATAGATATAGCCTAGATTACACCGATGATATGCAGGATAAAAAGATGTATATGGATTTTGTATATACAGCCCTTGAGATACAGTTTTAATGAGACTTGATAGCTACCTAGTTAAAGAGTCTTTTGTTCAAAGCAGGACTAAAGCACAGGCGATCATAAAGGATTCTCTAGTTTATGTTGATGAGGAGATAATTACAAAAAGCTCCTATAAAGTAGATGCCGGTGCTGATGTGAGAGTAGAAGAGTATAAAGAGTATGTTTCTCGTTCTGCTTATAAACTAAGCACTTTTTTAGAAGAGTTAAATCTTGATTTAAACTCTTTAGTAGCTCTTGATATTGGCTCATCTACAGGTGGTTTTACACAAGTTCTTTTAGAATATGGTGTTAAAGAGGTAAGTGCTGTTGATGTAGGTAAAGAACAGTTGCATAAAAGTTTACTAGCTGATGAACGAGTATTCTCATATGAAAGTTGCGATATAAGAAAGTTTGAGAGTGATAAAAACTTTAATATAGTGGTAAGTGATGT
>JAYEGN010000035.1:0-4606 GCA_034659115.1 Campylobacterota bacterium | reverse complement strand
CCACAGCAAAGGGAATTCTTACTTGTCTTTTTAGCTCGTTACCAAGTTTTACTTGGTAATGCATACATAAACTAAAGTATGTTGTGTTTTTGTAGGCATTACACCTTGAAAAGGTGTAACGAGAAAAGGTGTAACGAGAAAGAGTATGCATTCCCATCGGGACGATGGGAACGAGCGATGGGAACGAGCGATAATCTTATCTTTTTACTAGATACGTACTCGGAGGTCCTCTAATCCAATGTATTTTTTTTGTTGGAGGGAATTCAAATTTATTCATAACATTCTGAGCAAATTCTTTTTTTGTTGGAGTTAATTCATAACATCTTGTTAATATAAATCCAGCCCATGCAGCTGTTAATAATTTCATGTGATATTCATCACCTTTTACTTGTCTTTTTGATTTATATTTATCTAAAATTTCAGCACAATCAAACATAAAAGAATTAACTTTCTTATCCTCAATCCCTGCAATTATCTCATCACTCTTCTCATGAGGAAATCCCAATGCAACTACATATGATTTTGCCGCAAGTTCTGCAATTTTCATATAACTTAATTGTGGTCCAAAATATTTTAAATCTCTATAAGTATTCACATAGCCATCAATTGCTTCTGCAAAATATCCAATAGCCTCTGTCTCAGGGTTTTCTTGTAATTGTTTAAAATCAATAAATCCTGTACTTCTATCTTCCATCTCAGGAGGTCCTCTTATTCTTATACCTTTTACTCTATTCCTAATTAATTCTCATTCCAGTATCGGCATCTTTATACTTATATTCTGCTAATTTTTTTAAATAATAAACATTAGGATCTGTTCTCCAAACTTCTGGTTTAATTTTTCCATAAGGATTATTAATTAATCCATATGATAATCTATTTAAAAGTTTCTTAGTATTTACCCCAATAATATCATTAAATACATATCTTAATTCTTTATTAACACAGTTTTCTTTTTGTAGTGATGGTGGATATTCTTTTTCTGAAATTATGACATAACCTGCACTAGCTTCCTGACCATACAATACCTGCTTATCTAAAGCATCATTAACAATATTAAATATCTCATTTGGTTGTAAAACTCCAAGAAGTGTGGCTGCTGCTATTGTCTTAAAAGCATCTCTTCTGCTTCTATCGACACGATTTACACACTCACTAAGATTCTCAAAGTAGGCAACATCTTGAGTGTCACTCTCTTCTAAGATGCTTCTCTCCAACTCTAGGAGTCTCTCCTCTGGTCTGCTACTCTCTTTTAGACTCTCTACATCATCCATACTTAGCAGTGATGCAGTTTGTATGTCACTACTCACACAGTGTGTAAAACTACCCTCTGCTCTACCTCTTGTTCCTACACGCCATCTAGTCTGAGCAACATGGTCTATGGCATCTGCATCTAGCTTGTATATAGCAGCTTCATAGCTTCTACTTGGAGATACTCTAAAGATGTTTGAACCCTCACCTAGACCCTGTATAAATAGCAGTCGTTTTCTATGAGGTCGCTTATATATAGCATCTTTTACTCTATGCAAATCCCTCTCATACCTATCTATATCGGGGTTTATATGGGCATAGCATATGCACTCTATCTCATACTCTCTTAGGTAGTCTAAACCGCTACACTCCTTAGCTATCTCTTTAAGAAGTGTGGCATTTACAGAGCTAACTGCTATCTGCTGGGGAAGTTTGGACTCCTTTAGCGCTTCTAAAAAGAGCTTCTTTGGCGAGTCGTGACCTACACTCACTTTAACACTCGCATCTCCTAGACTCACTCTCTGCTCTTGTTGAAGTAGAGATGTTTTAAAGCCTAAAAGACTCAGCCGTTTACTCAAACCACCAAGAGTTGCTGAAGCAACCACAAAACGCTCTACACCAAAGAGCTCCATAGACTCCATAGGGCTAACCTGCTCTATAGTTCGTTGTGAGTAAATATTGGCAAGAAATGAGAACTCTCTCATATCTCTATACTCACTAAGAGGTTTTACATGTTTGAGTGCTATGAGAGTAGCTAAGAGTCTGTTGCTAAAGAGAGTCTTTTGGCTAGGTCTTCCTGTTGAGCGTTGTGCACAGACATACTCTGTAATACTATCGCCATCACTATAGAGGTAGTAATCTTTTGCCGACTCTTTTGCAAGTGCATCTGCCATAGTATCAAGGAGCAAAACAAACTGATAAAAGTTCCCTATGTTCATAATCTCTAGCTCTTTTGGATGCTCTTTAGAGTAGCTGTCGTAGAGACTCTTTTGAATCGTTTGCTTATTGCTTGTTAGATCTAAGGGGTTAAAAGATGCGATGCCTCGTTTTTTACTCTGGGCTATTAGGTTTGGTCTATCTTCATAGAGTGACTTTACTCTAAAGAGTAGTTTTTGGTAGGCGGTAAGCTTTGCATAGAGACTCTCCTTTTGAGAGTCAAAACTATCTCTTAGAGAAGCTGAATCACCTGACATAATATAAGGCGATGAAGCTAAAAGTGCATGAAACTCATCAACCAAGATAGAATCTATCTTTTTAAAGAGTGAGTAGCTCGCTCCACGCTTTGTTTTAAGGGCGAAAAAAAGATAAGAGCGAAAGTCACAAAGATAGATGCCACCCTTGGATGCCTCATGTGTAGTTAAAGATGCATCTATAATCTTTAAAGCATCAAAGTCAGCAAAAGGTAGACTAGAACTCATCTGCTCTATGAGGTCTGTAGTAGCAGTTAAAAAGAGTAGCTTTGGTACTCTATGATAACGCTTAGGGTAGAGTTCCCACACCGCACGCATAGCGATAGCAAAACCCTCCTGCTTACCCTCTCCACAACCAAGCTGTAGAGCTAGAGGAGTATTCTTTGAGCAAGAGAGTGCATTGTTGGCAATCTCATAGGCAAACTTCAACTGCTTCTCTCGCAACTCAAATGCAGCATCTTCCCAAGCTTGTGCTGTTTTACTAAAGTGATGTGAGATGCACTCGACTAGTTCACTGTCTATAGTCTCTTCGTTGTGATGCAAAACATTTGTAAGTTTTTCAAGAGCATCTGTGTAAAAAGAGTTCATATTTAGTTCCTTATAAGGGCTTAGTAGAATGTTATGAAATATTGTAGCACTTTATTTTCTTAATTCAAAACTTAATAACCTATACCCCTGTGTAGAATGGCACTCAATTACACCCCTGAGTGAACCTCCACTTTTTATTATTTTTGAGATTAACGACTTTAATACTTTTAGATAGAAAGCTATATCAACCTGCTAAATCTATTCGTAATCCTGTCGGTATTTCTGAATCTCTCTTTTTTGATTATGGAAAATTATATTATAAAAGTGGATATTCACTCACAGAGGTGTGATTACATTTTGCAACTTTTTTATCGTAGCTCTAAAAATCTATGAATTAATTTGGGTTAAAGACTGGGTTCAATAAAAAATATTTTTTTAGATATAATGTGTTTAAATAAAATATGAAGGACTTTAAAATGTATGCAGTTGAATTTCAAGCATCAATAGAAAATGGTATTGTTCATATTCCAACAGAATATAAAGATTTACTTTCAAATACAAAAGCAACTTTTGTTGCTATGTACGATAATGTAAATAATCATAATATTACTGATAATAAAACTCAAAAACAACTTGATGAATTTGATAGATTAGTTGCACAATCGGACAATAAAGTAATGGCAACAATGGACTTAGCTACAAATATAGATGATTTGGTATTAGATGGAATACTTTGATACAAATATCTATATTTATGCTTTTTGTAATAATATAGATAATGCAAATCAAAAAGATATATCAAAAAAACTAATTAGAAAATCAATTGAAAATAATACTATTATTGTATCAGAAATGATACTTTATGAATTTGCATTTGCTTCAAAAAAATTAAAAGAAGATGATAGCTTTATAGAACAAAACTTAGACTTTTTATCGCAATTCATAAAACCAACACATTCTAATATAAATAGTAGAGTAGTTGAAATATTGAAGATAAGTAAACAATATAATAGTTCGTTTGATGTATTTCATTTAGCATTTTGTGAATACAATAATTGTAAATTAATTACATTTGATAAGGGATTTAAGAAGCTTCAAAATATCTCTAAAACAGAACTGATTATAAGGTAGCAGACCTAACAAAAACTTGGAAAAGAGCAAGTGAAATCATATTCTTCTAAACCGAATACACTTAAAACGCTCACCTAGCATGTCTGGCATAATAAGCATTTTGACCTTGCAATGATGCCATAAGAAATACTATTGAAGATGGCTATAAACAGATTGAAGTAGCAAAGTATTTACAATTAAGTAACTCTGCTATTTCTAAAATAATAAAAGTGTAAATTCATTACACGGTACCTCAATATTTCTCATATCGCAAAAGTGATTTATATATAATTATCCATTTAAGTTTTGAGATAAAGTTATAGTTATAACCCGACCCCTTTTCTAGATTTATTATGTATTTTGAGGTGCTAACATAGCTTTTAGCTTATCCTCTTTTTCTTGCGTCAAAGATGTTTTAAACACTTTACCTTTAGAGGCTATAGGTTGAATATCTTCTAAAACTTTATCGGCAGTTACTTTACGGATAAGGACAAAGAGTGCAGATGTGTTGTCATCAAATGCTTCAGCCA
>JAYEGN010000034.1:0-4649 GCA_034659115.1 Campylobacterota bacterium | reverse complement strand
TTATATGAATTTAATTAATTTACGGAAAGAGTTATGAGTATTAAAATAAGAAAAGCTTCAGGTGATGATTCTCCCTTTTTAGCACAGATGATATTGCAAAGTTCTCGTGCTGAAAAAAAGATAGGTATGTTTGATTTGCTTTTCAAATCTACAGATGATAAAGATATATTGGCAGAGATAGAAAAATTAACAAAAACTACAGCGAAAAACTACTGTCACTACAGCAATTTTTTAATAGCAGAGATCGATGGCACAAAGGTGGGTACCCTATGTAGTTATGAACCTAGAATTGCAACAAGAGAAGCGTTTATAGCATCCATCAAAGAGATAGATCCCCAAAATGAAGCAGTTGAGTTTTTAGAAATACTTGATGCATGTGATTTTGGTTTGAATATAAGAACGCTAATATTTGACTTTATGGAAGAACTTGATGGCTATATGGATGTAGGGATTTTAAAATCTTTAATGCAAAAAAGTTTACTCACTGCAAGATTAAAAGGTTATCGTATAGTGCAGTCTATGGTGGAGATAGGTTCATTAGAAACTCTTTTGTATTATAAAAAACTTGGATTTAAGGAGATTGAGCAAAAAGAGTGTGAACTCTATAAGGAAAAATTTGGTAGAGCAGGTTTAGTACTTTTAGCATTTGAGTTTTAGTATAGAAACATCTGCTCTTTCACTACTCCCATCCCTTTTGGGAATAGCCTTAGCCCTGTATTCAAAAAATGTGTTATTGTCTCTTTTTAGTGGAATTGTTTTAGGTTTATTGATTCTTAATAATTTTGCTATATTGGCATCTTTAGATGCTCTTTTATCACTTTTTATCTCTTTACTTACTCAAGCTTGGATAGTCAAAACATTGGGTTTTGCTATTTTGGTTGGAAGTATAATGGCTTTAATTGAAAGAAGTGGTGGTATTGATGGTTTTGTAAATTTTATACAAAACAAAGCTAAAATTGTAAAATCTCCAAGATCAGCATTGCTTTTAAGTTATTTTATAGGTGTAGTTATCTTTATTGAATCTTCTATCACATCATTGATAGCTGGGGCTGTTGGTAGGCCTTTGTGTGATAAGCATAGCGTATCACATGCCAAGCTTGCTTTTGTCTGTGATTCTACTTCAGCACCTGTTAGCTCCATCATAGTCTTAAATGGATGGGGAGCATTGTTGTTAGGTTTAATAACAACTCAGATACTAGAAGAACATTTAGAAATGAGTGCTGTTAATTTGTTAATAGACGCAGTACTGTACAATTTTTATGCCATGAGTGCTTTAGTTGTTACCTTTGTTGCTATATGGTTTAACATAGATATAGGTCCTATGAAAAGAGCTACACATCTACCATCTAGTTTAGATACAAAATACTCAACTGCTTCAAGTATGTATTACATGTTGTTGCCAATCATCTTAATGGTAGTTTTGGTTTTTATATTTTTATATATAACGGGTAATGGTAGTATGTTAAAAGGTAGTGGTTCAAGTGCAATATTTTATACAGTTGTAACTACTCTTTTATTTATGTTTTTTTACTATATCCCTACAAAAAATATGAGTTTTATCGTTTGGATTCAAACAGCAATTAAAGGTGCCAAGAAGCTTTTTCCAGTTGCTATGATACTTCTATTTGCGTTTGCTATAGGAAAGGTTACAAGTGAGTTAAAGACAGGTCTGTATCTGGCTTCACTAGCAAATGAAACTCTAAATATGCATCTTTTAGCTGGTGTTGTATTTTTACTAAGTTCATTGATATCATTTTCAACAGGAACATCTTGGGGGACTTTTTCTATTATGATACCCATAGCAGTTCCAATGGCTATTGGATTGGATGCAGATATAGCACTTGCGATTGGTGCAGTTATATCTGGAGGCATCTTCGGTGATCATTGTTCACCCATATCAGATACAACTATTATCTCTTCTATGGCAGCCGATTGTGAGGTTGTCGAGCATGTTAAAACACAACTTCCTTATGCTCTTATAAGCGGGATGATTGCGTTTAGTTTATTTGTTGTTTTTTCTTTTAATATTCTTTAAAAATATAAAGTGTTATAATGTTTTAAGGTGCTATATATTCTTAAGAGTTAAGGATGGTTCAAATGAAAAAGATTTTAATTATAATGATGCTAAGTATTTTTGTATTTGGCAGTGCTAAAGTTGATGATTTAACTTTAGAATATGACGAGGCGATGCGATTTTATAAGGCAAAAAGTTTTGAGAGTAGTTATGAGATACTTTCTAAGCTTTATCTTACAAAACTTTCAGACTCTAAGCTTAATTTCTATCTGGGGCGTAGTGCTTTTGAAACAGGACACTATGAGGTGGCATTGGCAGCTTTTGAAAGAGTTGACATGTTAGATTCAGGAAACCTTAGAAATAGGTTGGAAATGGGTAGAACCTATTTTATGTTAAAGATGTATGAAGATGCAGAGTTAGCTTTTGAAGAGGTTTTAGAAAATCCAAATATACCGCAAAATGTTAGAACGAACATTGAGCTCTATCTCTCTAAAGTTACAAAGGTTCAGCAAAAATCATTTACATATGTCAATGCTAGTATAGATTTGCTTTATGATTCAAATGTTAATTATGGCTCATTAGATAGTGAGTACAATATAAATATTGGGACACTTCCAGCTGAAGATGTTCAATCAGATATGGCTGCTCAGCTTTATGTGGATCTTGTAAATATATATGATATTGGTGATAAAAATGGATTTGCAATCAAAAATAGAGTTGATCTCTATTTAAAAGAATATTTTGATTTAAGTGATTATAGTGTGCAATACTTATCATATAATCCTAGTGTTTTGTACAAAAATACAAAATTTTTAGGTGAGCTTGTAGCTGGCATAGATATATTAAAACTAGGTTCTCTCAAGTATCTTAGTACACTCTCTTTAACTCCAAGAGTGGAATATAGTCATACAAATACGCTTAGAAGTATGGGGCATATTAAATATCAGAAAAAAGATTTCTCTCGGGAGGAACAACTTGGTTTAGATGCAAATCATTATGAACTTGCCTACTCTTTACAAGGCATACTTTCTCCTCGCTCTTATATTCAGGTAAATATAAAAGGTATCACAGAGAGAAAGAAGGATGGAGAGAGAGTTGATGTTGATTATGATGAGTATAGATTGAGTGCTATCTATGCAAATCAATTCACTGCAATATATGGAAGTGAATTTTTTGCAGAGTATAGAAAACGAGACTATAAAGATTATAGTGAACTTTTTAGTTCTATCAGAGGAGATAATGGAGGAACTGTTGCTGCAACTCTTAATGCAAAAGTTATGAAATACATGCGTCTTCATCTCAAGGGCTACTACAGTAGAGTTAACTCAAACCAGACTAGATACAGTTATGATAAGTATACGCTTACAGCTGGTCTAAATATAATATATTAGGAGGATGTTATGAAATTTCTAATAAAAATAATTATAATGGTTCTTTTTTTAGCTTCAGTTACCTTTGGTAAAGAGGTAGCGACAGTTACCGCTTTAAAAGGAGATGCTACCTTAGAAAGAGATAGTGCGACGCTTGTAGTCAATCTGGGTGATAAACTTCAAGAAAAAGATGCTATAACAACAGGAGATAAATCTAAAGTACAGATAATTTTTGATGATGAAACAATAGTTACTATTGGGAAAAATTCTAATTTTTCTATCAATGAATATCTTTTTGAAGAAAAGCAAGAGCCCGTTGTTAGGTTTGGAATGCTAAAAGGTGCTATGAGAACTATTACAGGTAAGATAGGGAAAATTGCTCCAGATAAGTTTAGTGTAGAGACAAAAAGTGCAACTATTGGGATACGAGGAACAAACTTTGCAGTTTTAGTTGGTGAGGATGGTTCCAATGAGATATATTGTACATTTGGTGCTATAAGTGTTAGTATCAATGGAGCTGAACATATTATAAATCAAGGTTTTTTTATAGAGATATCTGCATTGGGTGTAGTTGAAGTAAGAGAGTTCACTCCTACACAACTTAAAAAAATGCAAAAAGATAACTTTGCAGATTCTGGTAGTAAAAATCCGGATGCAAAGCAAAATTTCGGGGTAGATACTACTGGGCAACTTGATACAACTATAGATAAGGTTGGTATCGTTGTTATAAAGGATGCTACTCAAGAGACCAGAGATGCAACACAGATTGCTGCTGCAGAGGAGGAAGCTGCACGGATTGCTTCGGCAGAGGAAGCTGCACGGATTGCTGCGGCAGAGGAGGTTGCACGGATTGCTGCGGCAGAGGAAGCTGCACGGATTGCTGCGGCAGAGGAAGCTGCACGAATTGCTGCGGCAGAGGAAGCTGCACGGATTGCTGCTGAAGAGGAGGCTGCGCGAATTGCTGCGGCAGAGGAAGCTGCACGGATTGCTGCGGCAGAGGAAGCTGCACGGATTGCTGCTGAAGAGGAAGCTGCACGGATTGCTGCTGAAGAGGAGGCTGCACGAATTGCTGCGGCAGAGGAAGCTGCACGGATTGCTGCTGAAGAGGAGGCTGCAAGGATTGCTGCAGAGGAAGAGGCTGCGAGGATTGCTGCTGTGAGGGAGGCTGCGAGGATTGCTGCTGCAAAGGAAGCTGCGCGGATTGCTGCAGAGGAAGAGGCTGCAGAGGAAGAAGCTGCACGGATTGCTGCAGAGGAAGAGGCTGC
>JAYEGN010000033.1:0-4675 GCA_034659115.1 Campylobacterota bacterium | reverse complement strand
GGAGAGAGTTCAACACTAAAACCATCACTTAAAACTTTAACAACTGTTAAACAAGCACCGTTGATAGCGATAGAGTCGCCAAGTTTAGCTTTGTGTTTAGCTCTTATTGTAAGTGTTGAGCCTGAAACCATTCACCCCTGTGAGTGAATCTCCACTTTTATGATATAATTTTTCATTATCAAAAAAGAGAGATTAAAAAATTCCGACAAGATTGCGAGTAGATTTTGCAGGTTGATATAGCTTTCTATTTAAAAGTATTAAAGTCGTTAATCTCAAAAATAACAACAAGTGGAGATTCACTATGAGGGGTGTATTTACAAACTGAAGTATATGAGGGGATGATTGTTGGTGAGCATTCTCGTTCTAACGATTTAGTTGTTAACCCTATTAAAGGTAAGGCACAATCAAATGTTCGTTCTTCTGGTGCCGATGAAGCTATCAAGCTTGTTCCATTTAGAAATATGTCACTAGAACGCGCATTAGAGTGGATTGAAGATGATGAGCTTCTTGAAGTTACTCCTAAGTCAATTAGAATCCGTAAAAAACACTTAACAGAAAACGAAAGAAAAAGATATTCTCGCGGAAGCAAAAAAGACTAGCAAATCCCCCCCCTCGACACACAATTCCACATGCCAAGCTTGGCATGTGCAAACATTATAAATCTTCACCAAAAACTCACAATAATTTGATATACTTCTGCCTTTAAATGGAGATATAATTAAATAAACAAGTTGCAGAGACAAAAAAATATTTAGAAGAACAAGCAAATAAAATAGCTAAAACAAATAACAAAGTAGAGATAAATAAACTTTTAGAAGAGCTGGTGGTATCTGTCACAGGCTCAGAGTACTCTTCTATTTGGATTTATGACAAACCTAAATCTATGATGATTAGAGAGCGAGATGAGAGTGCCGTTAGAGAGATCTCTATGCAAGATAAAAAAGGTTTGCTATATCAATGTTTTAACTCAAAAAAATATGGGATATATAATTATTTAGCAAGTGAAAAAGGCTATGACGCCTTAGTTGATAACCCTGATAACATTAGAATGAAATCAAAAATTATGGTTCCTATGATAGATGATGATTTTAATATAGTGGGGGTTGTAATAGCTTACTCATCCGTTAAGCAGATAAAAAACTTTACTATTGATGATTTGGATGTGCTTAAAGCGATTGTACCAAACATAATCAATCATATTTTCTCTATGAACAATTTAAGAGATAAAAGCAAAGACAATGCTCAACTAGATCGAAGAATATCAGACAGAAGACTTAAGACAGAACAAAATCTTATCGATATAGAAGAGTCAAGATTTAAAGAACCAGAACCAAATAAATTGCTAGATTATGTATCTAACATCGTTCATGATATTAGAACTCCAGCAAATGGCTTGTTTGGATTTTTAGAACTACTTCAAGAGCAGATTGAAGATCCAAGACTAAAGCAGTACATTAGCAACGCAAAAGAGAGTGCATCCCTTGTAAATGAACTTACAAGCTCTATTATAGATGGCATTTCATCAAACAGAGAGGTTTCAAAATCTAAAATAGAGACAGTAAATACAGTGAAGTATTTCTCAAAAATAGCAGAGATTTTCTCAGCAAATATGTCCACAAAGGGGATTCAGTTTAACATTTTCATAGACCCTATGGTACCTAGTGAGTTAAAGCTAGAGGAGATAAAGCTAAAAAGAATTATCATGAATCTTATAGGCAATGCTTATAAGTTTACAAGTGAAAATAAAACTATAGAGTTTTCTGTAAGATACAAAGCAAAAGAAAATAAACTACATATTTTTGTAAAAGATAGTGGTGTGGGTATAGCAAAAGAGAAACAAGAGCAGATTTTTGAGGCATTTAAACAAGCCGAAGAAGATACACAACTAAGTTATGGCGGAACAGGTCTTGGCTTAGCTATAAGTGCTGGTTATGTAAAAGAGCTTGGTGGAAAACTACATGTTGATAGTGAGCTAAACAAGGGAAGTGTATTTTATTTTGATATTCCAGTTGTCGTTGTTGAGGAGTCAAGAGATTTTAAAGAGCTAAAAAACAAAAATATTAAACTAGCAATCTTTATGAATCAATACAATAGTTTTTCTACAAATAATATTGTACGATATTTGGTAAAAATGGGGATACATACAGATAGCATTTTAGCAACCAATAAACTCGCAGATATAGATGAGAGTTATACTCACATTGTAGCTTTTGAATCTAAAATAAGTGAAGAACTTTTAAGTTTTAGTAAAAAGAGTTCTCTAGACTTAATGCTAATAGAGGAAAACTTTTTGTCTTTAAGCAAGGATGATTACGAAGATAAAGTATATTTAGCTTCTGGGCATTGTTTTTATGCGGATATTTTGTATGAGTTTTCTAAAGTCAAAAAAAAACCAAAAGTTCTTGTTGTAGATGATGATGAGATTAGTATCGCATTAATTAAGGCGATATTAAAAGATGAAGATTGCATAGTTGATGTTGCGAGTGACTCGTCTGATGGTTTAAATATGATGATATCCGCATTAAACAACAACAATCCGTACCCAGTTGTGTATCTCGATAGCAATATGCCAAAACTCTCAGGAGAGGAGCTTTTGAAAAGCTACAGAGACAAAGAGAAGTTAAAAAAACTAAAAAAAATGAAAGCAATTTCGATATCAGGAGAAGCTCCTAAGATAAAAAGCAGAACAAAATTTGATATGTTTGTAGGAAAACCTTTTGATAAAAGAGAGATAAAACAGGCATTTTTAAATTCAATTTAAACAAGGAAAATTATGACAAAACCAGAACCAACAGAGATAGAAAAAGAGGTGACATCTGTAGACTTGATAGTTTCAAAGTCAGATGAAGAGGGGAATATAACTTATGTCAATCCAATATTTAGCAAAATATCTGAATACACACAAGGTAAGCTTTTGGATGAACCACATTCAGTTCTGAGACACCCAGATATGCCAAAAGTTATTTTTAAATATTTATGGGCAAACATAAAACTTGGAAATGATGTAGTTGCATATGTTAAAAACTTATGTAAAGATGGAAGTTTTTACTGGGTAATCGCAACTGTAAAAATGGCAAAAAATCCAGATGGGTCTTTTAGAAACTATATGTCAACAAGAAGATGTATAACAGACTCGGCAAAACAAACAATCTCACAACTTTATAAAGAGTTGCTAGATGCTGAAAAAAGTGATGGTGTAGATGCATCACAAACTTTGCTTGATAGTTTTTTAGCAAATAATGGTGTTAGCGACGCAGAGTCATTCAACAACTTAATGACAAATATAAACAAATAAAAGGAAAATAGATATGATAAATTTTGATGAAAAGATGAAAAAACTTCGCACTGTAAGTGGTTACTTAGGTTCAGCGGTACTTAACTACTCAGGTGAGACTCTGTATGTAGATAATGAAAGCACAGGAACAGATATAGCGTATTCGGCTACAATTTTTAATGATGCTTTTCGTACGATAAGTGAAACATCTTTAGATGTAGGGTTTAGCGACGCTTCTTCTATAGAAGCAAAAACTCATGATGGGCATGTATTTCTTGTAAAAAGTTCAGGAAGTCACAACTCAGATAACTACTCTAAAATAGATGTATTTTGTATTTTTAGAGATGATGGAAACATCGCTTTGGCTAAAATGATTGTAGATAAGTCTTCTAAAAATATATCTGATGAATTAGCAAAAATCTAAATATATGAAAACTCTATATCTAATAAGAGATGCAAAATCAGATTGGACAACTCCAGACACAAGAGATTTTGAAAGATCTCTTACTAAAAAAGGGAAAAAAGATGTTAAAACTATTGGTTCATATTTTTTACTAAGAGGAATCAGTCCAGATTTGATTTTATCATCCTTCTCTTTAAGGTCCCAAGAAACTAGTGATTTGTTAGCAAAAGTTATAGATTCAGATGCTAAAAAGTTATATATGGAAGAGTTTTACATGAAACCAGTTGAAAATATGAAAGAGATTATCATGGCTCAAGATAACTCCGTTGATAAGCTTTTTGTGATTGGGCATAATCCACAGATAAGTGAGATTATAAATATGATAAACGACGAACATGTAAATAAAGTACCATCAATGGGTGTAGTAGCAGTAGATTTTGAGATAAAAGAGTGGTCGGAGCTGGAAAACACTAAGGGGAAGATAGATTTTTTTATTTTCCCAAAACAGTTTAAATACTACATGCCAAAACAGATAAGAGCATCTTTGCCCCTTACTTAAGCGCCTCTTTTATAAACTTAACTATGCGTGGTTCTAGCCAATATTTTGGTTTAAAAATGGAACCACTTATAAAACCCACATGCCCACCGTTATCTGAGAGTTCAAAATCAACATATGCAGATAATTCATCCTTTTTTGCTAAAACATCTTTGTTCATAAAAGGGTCATCTTTAGAGTGAATAATCAGAGTTGGTATCTTTATATCTTTTAAAAACTGTTTTGAGCTACATCTTGTATAATAATCTTGAGCAGATTTAAAACCATGAACTGGAGCGGTGTATGTTTCATCGAACTGCCAAAATGTTTTAAGTTTTGCGATTAAATAAAAAAACTTGCACATAATAAGGAGCAAGTTCTATCTATAAAATTTATGCAGGTTTAATCTGCTTTAGTGCTAGTTTATGGATAACCGATGAAATAAGTGTTTGATAAGGTAAGC
>JAYEGN010000032.1:0-4710 GCA_034659115.1 Campylobacterota bacterium | reverse complement strand
AGACTCCATAGCTGTATTCGCATGTAGTGTTGAAAAGGCAAGAATTGCCAACAATGTAAGTGTAATGATTTTTTTCATCTGTATCTCCAAAATTTTGATGTGCAATTTTACTATAAAATACTTACTTATATATAAATCAAAAGGAGTTTAAAGATAATAACCTATACTATATCTCAAATCTTCATTCATATCAACAATATTGCCAAGCATCCATTCTAAATATCCTCTATCAATCATACTTATCTCTTCAATATATCTACCGCTATATTTACCAAATTCAAACTTTTTTATCAGCACTTTTTTAAAACTTAGTTCTACAAAAGACTCCCTAGTTCCCATATCTAAAAGATATTCATAAAGATATTGAACAACTTGAACATCACCCTGTGCATCATGTGCATGCAAAGATTCTTTTTCCTTTTTATATAGTTTTAATTCATATCTCAAAAACTGTAGAGAAAAAAATTCACATTCGGGGATAAGATGCTTAGTCACTCTCAGCGTATCAACAATCTCTCCTACAAAATTATAACCAGCTACATGCAACATATCTAAGTCAAACTTAACATTATGACCTACTATAGTGGTAGATGGTTTATTATGTTCAAGCAAAAACTTATAAATTTTAGATTCTATTAGTTTTGGTTTTGTTTTTATCATCTCATTTGTTATATGATTTATGCTAGATGCCAAAGCTGGAATTTTTTTACCTTCATTTACTAACTCATAAAATGACTCAGTTTTTTCATCATCAATAGCAATAATTGCGATAGAGCATACTCTATCTTTTTTCTCTAAACCTGTAGTTTCCACATCAAGAAAAATCAACATTTCACAACCTTAATTCTTTTACATCTTGAAGAGATAAGTATAAATGAAAAATAGCCAGCTATTAAGATAAAACCAAACAACCAGTATATATCAAACCAATCAAAAATACTCTCAAATGATTTAAACATGTAAGTATATGCTAATGACAAAATCATAAAAGAAGCAACCAACCAGATGATTAACATAAACCATTTTCGCCAAACTTTTACTAAATCTCCATAGCCCACATGTAACAATCTCTCTTTTAAATCACAGCTATATAGGTGAAATTCATAACCACCTACGCAACGATTAAATATATACTTCAAACTCCTAAAAAGTGCTAAAAGAAGCGTAAAACTCCAAAGCAATGGAAAAAAGAACTCAAACAGATCTTTGAGTGCATCTACTACCTCTATATCTAATTTTGGCATACCCTGAGCAATATACATGTAAGCGGTTATAAGTGTTGAAAACAGTGTTGCTAAAACAACACTGCATGTAGCTAAGCGTATAGCCCATCTAAGCCATAACAGAAGATAAAATCTACTCATCATGTGAACTGAAACTGCCTATCATCCCATAGTAGTTTTCAAGGGTCATAAAGCTTTTCTCAAATCTATACCTTATGATAAATTCAACAATCATATCTTTTAACTCTACATCAACTAGCTCAGCTTTTCCAAAATACCCCAACGAGCTATTTTTACTTTTTACTACAGCATTTTTATCATAGCTTATTGCTAAAATCTGTAGATATTTTCCTTTTTTTATCTCTCCTAAATTTTCACTTAAGAGCGATGCACCAGAGAGATTAATAGCTTTAAACTCAAAAATATTGGAAAAACTTTCCACCTTTTCATCTATGCCTATTTTAATATACAACTCTTTTAGTATTTTTATATTTTCTTTTCTTGCTCTCTCATAAGAAGATATTTTATTTGTTATATTTTTGAGTCTATCGAGTGCTGAACTCATAATTTTGCCCTACTGTTTCTATCTTTATAGAAGTATATCAAAAAAAAGAGTTAATAAAAATCTATTGAAGCTAATTAAGATATAATCTCATCACTAAACTATAAAAGATACAGATGGATTACTTAAAAATAAATAGAGTTAAATCTCTAAATGGAACAATTAAAATTTCTGGTGCAAAAAACGCTTCACTGCCGCTCATTGCTATGACTATTCTTGCTAAAAATAGCGTACATATTGAAAACCTTCCCAATGTTGCAGATATCAAAACTCTTTTAAAACTTTTATCAAACCTTGGTGCTCAATGTGATTTTCATGATGAAAAAGTTATTGTTGATACGACTACTCTCACACAAACAAAAGCTACTTATGACATAGTGAAGACTATGCGTGCTTCAATTCTTGTTTTAGGTCCTATCTTGGCTAGATTTGGACATTGCGAAGTCTCTCTTCCTGGTGGTTGTGCAATTGGTCAAAGACCTGTAGATCTTCATCTAAAAGCACTTGAGCAGATGGGAGCAGAGATAAATATAGAAGCTGGTTACATACATGCGATAGCTCCAAATGGACTAAAGGGATGCCATATCATTTTTGATAAGATAACCGTAACGGGAACAGCAAATATCATCATGGCAGCAGCATTAGCATCTGGCAAAACAACACTTACCAATGCAGCAAGAGAACCTGAAGTTGTTCAACTTTGTGAAATTCTTCATGCAAGTGGTGTCCAGATAGATGGCATAGCGACCGCCATTTTAACCATACATGGAACAGGTGGCGAACTTATAGATATAGAGAAGTTTTCCGTGATAGCCGACAGAATAGAAGCTGGCACATACCTTTGTGCTGGAGCGATAAGCCGTAGTGAGCTGACACTTACACATGTAGATGCAAATCACCTTGATTCTGTTTTATCAAAACTTCAAGAGATGGGAAGCAGTTTTACAACTACCAAAGATAGCATAACCATACATCCATCACAAATCATCAAACCAACTAAGATTGTCACTCAGGAATACCCAGGATTTCCTACAGATATGCAGGCTCAATTTTTAGCATTGGCAACGCAAGCAGATGGCACCTCAATCATAGAAGAAAAACTTTTTGAAAATCGGTTTATGCATGTGAGCGAACTTCAAAGAATGGGTGCTGACATATCTCTAAATGGCAGTGTTGCTACTATCAATGGTGGAGCAAACTTAAGCGGAACGGATGTAATGGCAACAGACCTAAGAGCGTCAAGCGCCCTTGTTTTAGCCGGACTTGTAGCAGAGGGAACAACTGATGTACATCGCATATACCACTTAGATCGTGGCTATGACTCACTAGAGAAAAAACTTGAGGCTGTTGGAGCTGATGTTAAAAGGCTCAGAGAGTAAAAAAGCTTTACTCCTCAAACATAATCATATCGTAGATACTTCTTTTTTGCACAAGAGCTTTATCTGGCGGTACTGAATGGATATTTTTAACAGAATCTACCTTATGATGAAGTGTTGCTATCTCTAGTTCCATCTCTTCAATATTCTCCTTAAGTCTCAGTATAATATCAACACCAGCCAAGTTTACACCTAACTCTCGTGTCAATCTAAGGATAAGCTTCATTTTATCTATATCTTTTTGAGAATAAAGTCTGATACGCCCATTTGTGCGAGATGGGCATATAAGATTTTCTCGCTCATACTGTCTAAGAGTTTGAGGATGAATATCTAAAATTTTTGCAACGATACTTATGAGGTATACAGGTTCATCATATGAGTACGACATGTGGCTAACTCCTTTTAACTTTTAGGTAGTTTATCTTTCATTATATTTACGAGTTCTTCATCTAAATCATCAGATTTAGGCAGAACAATATTCGCTTCTAAATATAAGTTTCCACGCTTTTTCGTTTTACGATTCATAGCACCCATCTCTTTAACTCTAAACCTTTGTCCATTTTTAGTATTGACTGGAACTTTTAACTTTATCTCTTTTTCTAGGGTTTTAATCGCTATTTTTTCACCAAAGAGTGCTGCATAGAGCGATACATCAAATGACTTAATCAAATCATCATCTTTTCTCGTATATTCTGGATTTGTCGCTACGCTAATCTTTAAAAACAGATCACCAACTCGCCCATTTTGTGCATGACCTTTTCCCTTGACACGCATCTTTTCTCCACTTTTTACTCCAGCAGGAATCTTTATATCAAAGCGTTCTCCATTTACTGAAACAGAGTGAGAGCCACCAAGAATCGATACACTAAACGGTATGGTTACGCTTGTTTGAATATCTAGATTTGGTTGAGTGTTTTGTTGCTGCTGAGAAAAGCCTCCACCACCAAAGCCTCCAGAAAAACCACCTCCAGAAAAACCACCTCCAGCAAACATCTGTCGCAGGATATCATCCAAATCACCACTTCCGCTAGCACCTCTATGTGACCTTGAAAAATCACTAAAATTTTGACCACCAAACATACTATCACCATGCATGTCATACTGCTGTTTTTTCTCTTTATCACTTAATATTTCATAAGCAGAATTAATCTCTTTAAACTTATCTTCTGCATCTTTGTCTTTATTTACATCAGGATGATATTTTCTCGCCAATCTTCTATAAGCTTTTTTAATCTCACTCTCACTCGCGCTTTCACCTACCTCAAGAGTATCGTATAATGATTTTGCCATTTTGTTCCTAAAATTATTTGAATTTATTAAGCGTTATTATATCATATAGGTTGAGCGAATGTCAATCAAGGTGCAACCCAAATAATTCCATAAGAATAAAAAATTTAAACTATCATTGCACTCAAGGCAGGTTCATTAAAAATTTACACCACCAATAAGGTGGCTTAAAATTTTTACTAAACATCCCTTAAGCACAAGCATAGATAAATTTTATAAATCCTTATGGAATTATTTGGGTGTAAGCTCTGTCCTTCTCTTG
>JAYEGN010000031.1:0-4750 GCA_034659115.1 Campylobacterota bacterium | reverse complement strand
ATTTCTCGTTAGCAAAAAAGTCTCCATTTCCTTCCATGTGAGCTACATAAGACTTAGGAGCATCTGGGAATGCTCTTAGTTTATGAGGGTTGTTTTGAGCAAATTTCTTAACTGCAGCTGCAGCACGACGGTCTGAGTTACCTTCACGAAGAACAGGATTAACTGCTGAACCTAAACAAGTACCATACTTAGCTTGAATAGCCTCTTCTTCAGCGTTTGCTGGATTTTCTGGATACTCAGGAATATCAAAACCTTGATCTTGAAGCTCAGCAATACAATCTTTAAGCTGACCAACAGATGCAGAGATATTTGGAAGTTTAATGATGTTTCCATCATCTTGAAGTACAACTTCACCTAGTTTAGAAAGTTCATCTTCTGCAAGACCCATTGCCGCAAGAACACGACCTGAAAGTGAGATATCACTAACTACTACTTCAACGCCTGCTGCTTGAGTAAAAGCATTAACGATAGGTAATAAAGAATAAGTTGCTAAAGCCGGAGCTTCGTCGATTTTTGACCAAATGATTTTTGACATATGTTGTCCTTAAGTTAATATTTTATTTCCATAGTAGTAAACTCTATGGAAATTTACAAAATAATCATAACACTAAGATAGGTAATAGTTAGTACACTATAATAAACATTCAACTATATTTCTATTTTGTTTCATTTTGTAGCACGCTTTATATTGCGTAAATGTGTAGAATAGTTACGCGTAAAATTGTGCGTTCCGCTCTTTGATTTCATAAAATAGAGGTAAGAGGTCTTAGCTGGAAATACAGCTGCTCTAATAGCTTCAAAACTTACGGTACAGATGGGGATTTCAGGTACACCCCTGTGTTTGTATGTATTATAGATTGAATTATCTTCTTTAATTCGTTTTGGCGTAACCTTCACATGTGAATATTTTCCATAATTCAAACTACCATCCATCTGAAGTTTCATACCTTTTTTAAGTCTATTATAGATAACAGAACTTACTATTGGCATCTCTTTTACATTTGCTGATTCTTTTTGTATGATAGATGCTATAGATATATATTTAATCCATTTTTTTTCATTATATGTTCCAAAAAGTTTATAGGAAAAATTCTTCATCTGTTTTTTTGAATTAAATATCAGTATACTTATCAACTCTCTTTCTGTTATTCCAATAGGCATCTTATAAGTATTTGGTACTAAAACACCCTCTTCTTGCTCCGTCATAAGAAAATACTCTTTTTGAAGCTTATCTACACTTAAATTTAATTTTTCTGCTAATTGATGTAAAAATATATATGTTGTTTCTCCTGGAATCAGTGTAATATCTTGAAGTGCTGCTTTAGCGTTACATAATCTATATAAAAAATCTCCTCTTGTGCAATAAGTAGTATTCATATCTATCCATCCACTTTGAGGAGAACCTATAGGTCTTAATAGTAAAGAATCCAATCTAGAAAGATTATAATTTCTCTCTGTAAGTTGTGATATAATTCGATTTATAGAACCCTCTGGAATAAAGATAACTTTTTGGGTTCTAATAGGCTGATTTAGGTAGTACATGAGTGACAAAATTATAATCAATGCAATACTAAAACTCCACTTTATTATTATAAGTGCTTTATCATTCATATTTTTAGTGCTTTTTATATTATTTATACTTTTACAAAAGGGAATATATATTAAAAATATATCATTACCAAATGTTCAAGTAGAGAAATTATACATTAAATGGAATGAAAAATTAAATATTAATATTGAAAATGTAAAAATAATAGAAAATTCTAAAAATAATCAAGAAGATATCAACAAAGAACAGATCAATGAGTTTTTCACAAAGATAGTTCTATTTGACAATTGGTTTGAGAAGATAGAAGTTAAAACAATAAATTTTAACAACATTAATGGTTCCTTTAAATATGAAGAGGGAAAAGATGGTTATTTAACAGCTTCTTCAAATGATTTTTCACTAAAAAGTTCTCTATTTTTTCAATCACACCTTTTCAATGCTAAGATAGATGAGTTTCATGACTACAAAAGAAATATAAAAATTAATGGTAATATTATTCTTGACGGCATCGATAAACTTGAGTTAACTTCATCTTTAAATTTAAATCTAAACAATGACATAGAGCTAAAAGTATATATAGATGCAGACAAAGAAAAACTCGTTTATAAATTAATCTCACAAAAAAACATCAAAAGCATCAAACACACAATAGAGATGTTTAATCTTCCAAAAGAGGTTAAGTATTGGGCCTATGATGCTATCGATATATCAGACTTAAGACTCAAAAAAGCATCTGGTTGGATTGAATACAGCAAGATAGATGATGCTTATAAAAACTTACATATCTTAGCAGTTGCTAACGGTTTACAATATACTTATAACCCAAAACTAGAACCAGTTCTTACAAAAAAAACAGAACTCGAATTCAGGGATGGAATCCTTTTCATTAGACCAAAAAATGCATATCAATATGGTTTTTACCTAGGAAAAAGTTGGTTAAAAATTGACTTCACTAAGAAAGAAGAGCTACTTACACTCTTTTTACTTTTTAAGGGCAAGGTAAATAAAGACCTGCTCTACTTACTCAGTATCTACAAGATAGAACTGCCTTTTTTACAAAACAGTGGCACTGTTGATACTAACTTAAAAATAGATGTAGGCTTGAGAAATATAGATGTTAATGCTAAAGGTGATTTTTTTACAGAACAATCAAATTTTAATTATCTTGGATTAAACATAGATATATTTAATGCACGAATATTTTTAAATAATTATGATGTGAGCATAAAAAACATGTATTCAAAATATGAAGATATTGCTACTGCTAGCGTAGATGTAGATTTTAATGCTAAAAGAAACGAGGGAACAATAGATTTTAAAATCAAAGATATTCAATTTAAAGATATAGGATTAACTCTTAAAAAAACAAAAGAACCTATCAAGGCTTCTTATAAAATTTCACAAACTCAAGATATCATAAAGATAGAACCTTCAACTTGGATATATTTAAATCAACAGATAGATTTAAATGCAGCGACTATTCCATTTGATTTAGATACCCTTGTCGCTCAAATACCAAGTAACTTGGTTAGTATTGAGAACCTTGCATCTGCACATGTGTCAGGAAGATTTGCTTTAAATCCCATCAGGGCCAATCTTGATGTAGATATATTAGATTTTAAATTAGACAAATTGAAAATGGAACAAGAAAAAGCTTCGATAAAAGTAAAATATGATAAAAAAATAGAAATAACCTCCAATGAAGCAGTGAAGCTAAAATTAAACACATTAAAATGCACACTCAACAATACAGATGCAGTAATTGATGAAGATGGCTTAAAGATATTAAATAGCTCTATTAGAATTGACAATATAGGAGATACTAAATTCAATGCTAAGTATGATTTTAAAAATAATAAAGGCGAGTTAAATCTAGAAAAAATATATTTAAACAATAAGACTTTTGGTGAGATGTTCTCATCTTCTAGTAATATTAAAATTGATATTACATCAAACGACAACTCTTTGAAAATGAGAGCTAAAGAACTATCTATAGATTATATTTTAAAAGAAAAAAGTTGGAAATTAGAAATTGATTCCATAAAAAATATATATAAAAAATCAAAACTTCTACAGGATTACAACATAACAAATGGTAATTTTAATATCTATGAACACTCTAAAGATGAAAATATTTATTTTAATGCAAAAACAATCTTTCCATATAAGGTTTTAGTTCTAGAAAACAGACCTGTATCAAACTACTTTATCAGCGGAAAAATCGACAAAACAAGCGATAATATTTCACTAAAAATAAACGACACAATAGATATACATGTAGATAAATATATCAATATCTCAGCAGATAATATCGGCATAAACATAGATGAAGTATTGACCTATTTTGACAATAAAGTTTCTAGCTCATCTAAAGAGACTAAAGGTGTTATATTTAACTCTAAAAAATCCAATATATACATAAGCCATAATAGGTATATAGTCTCAGACAAACTTGATTTGCAATATTTTGATAATGTATTAAGTGCTCAACTAGAACACAAAAATGGTAGCGCAGGATTTAGACTTGAAGATGAAAGATTTTATCTTTATGGAGATAGATTCAATGATGAATTTATGGACAAACTATTTGCTCTTTCAAAGTTTGA
Organism: Campylobacterota bacterium; assembly: GCA_034659115.1. GTDB lineage: Bacteria > Campylobacterota > Campylobacteria > Campylobacterales > Sulfurimonadaceae > Sulfurimonas. The sequence goes on along the minus strand of JAYEGN010000031.1, from coordinate 595 downwards.
AAATGGTGAATTTTCCTTCTCTATGCTTGGCGCAGTTGATGATTATGATGGTCTTATGTATATAAAAAATACAACAATACATGAATATAAAATTTTAAATAATATTTTAGCTTTTATAAATACTATACCATCATTAGTGACATTTTCAGTCCCTGGATACAATAAGCATGGACTACATCTTAAGAGTGCTTACCTTAGTTTTCACTCAAAAAATGATATTTTTGATATAAAAGATATATCTTTTGATTCGCAGGAGTTAGATATAGTTGGAAGAGGAAAAGCAAGCTTTAAGCATAACAATATTGATTTAGATCTAACCTTGAAAAGTAATCTGGGTAGTAGTGTTTCAAAGATACCTATAGTTGGGTATATATTACTAGATAAAGATACAATATCCACATCGTTAAAAATAGAAGGGAAACTCTCTGATCCAAGCGTCAAGAGCTTAATAGCAAAAGATATTGTTGTAATGCCTTTGAATATAATCAAAAGAACTCTGCTAGCACCTCTAAAACTGTTTAAACAAGAGGAGTAACTCTATACCCAAATAATTCCATAAGAATAAAAAATTTAAACTATCATTGCACTCAAGGCA
>JAYEGN010000030.1:2759-4760 GCA_034659115.1 Campylobacterota bacterium | reverse complement strand
CAAAACTATTGGAGTTGAAAAGATGTAAAGTCTAATTCTCTAGCCTTTTTAGGTGCATCTGGATTCAAAAAAAGATGAAATTTTATGAATTTGGAGGTGTGGGGAATGTTATGGAATTATTTGGGTTTTATTATATTTTTAGAATAAAAAACTTAGAATAGCAGTAACAATAAAATATAAAGGTATTTGAGTATGGGAAATATTTTAATAGTAGATGATTCTAGCCTTATAAGAAGTGTTGCTTCTGGAGCGACTGAAGAAGCTGGGCATGTGGCAGTAGTTGCGACAAATGGTCAAGAGGGTTTAGATGCGATGGAGGCAAATGAGATAGATATGATATTTTCAGATGTCAATATGCCTATTATGGGTGGTATTGAGATGGTTAGTAGAATTAAAGAGAATCCAAAATATAAATTTATCCCTGTTATTATGTTAACAACTGAGAGTGATCCTGGACTTAAAGAGCAGGGTAAGGCTTTAGGTGTTAAGGCATGGATGCTAAAGCCATTTAACAAGCAGAAGTTTTTTATGGCAGTTAAAAAACTGTTACGATAAGAATATATTATGTTGAAACTAAAATATGATAAATTAACCATCTATGAAGTTGAAGAGTTACATGAGACTATTTTAGAATCTTACACTAAAGATAGTGATTTTGCTCTTGATCTGCAAGATGTACAAAAGATAGATATGACTGTTATTCAACTCCTTCTCTGCACTCAAAAATCTTGTAAAGACAAAAATATAAATTTTTCACTTCATAATTTATCCGATGAATTAGTAAAAATCTTAAAAATATCTGGTTGTGATCTGATTTTAGGAGTGGCTAATGACTGAAGAACTACAACTCTTTTTAGAAGATGCTGATGAACAGCTTACATTCATGGAAAATGCTCTTGTTGATATGCAAGAGGGTGGTGTAAACGAAGAGGATATCGGAGCTCTGTTTCGGGCAATGCATACTATTAAAGGTACGGCTGGGATGTTTGGCTTTGATGATGTTGTTGGATTTGCACATGTTGCAGAGAGTCTGCTTAGTGAGGTTCGTTCCCAAAATATCGAGCTTACAGAAGATATGCTTGAACTGTTTTTGTTGGCAAAAGATCATACTCAAACTTTAATAAATATCGCCTCAGAGCATCAAGAGATAGATGATGACTTAAGAGTGGTAAATGATGACCTTTTAGTTAAGTTAAGTGCATGTATGCCTGGGGCTGAGCAAGAGGTGATACAAAACAAACCAAAAGAAGAGATAGAAGATAGTGAAGTTTCATCTTCAGATGAAAAACTATGGTATATCGGTGTAAACCTGCATGAAGACTTCTACACTTCTGGAATGGATATCGTAAATATTATCTCATTTTTAGAAGATTTAGGCGAGGTAAAAAGCATTAACGCAACGGTAGATAAAATCCCTCTACTTGAAGAGTATCAGCCTCTAAATGCCTATATGAACTTTCATTTAAAACTACTAAGCACCAGTTCACATGAAGAGATAGAAGAGGTATTTGAGTTTATTTTGGATGATTTAGATCTTTTTATTTTTGATACTAAAGATAGTGATAGTTTGAAAAAAATGATGGATTCACATAGTGATAAGAGGGCATTAAAATCATATTTGATTGAACACAATATTTTTACTCAAAAAGAGATAGAGCAAACTGAAGCCAAAAAAGAACAAGAGATTAAAGCAGAAGTTGAAACTAAATCTAAAGTAGAAGTAAAAAAAGTAACTACAAAAGATGCAAATTTTAAACCAGAAAAGACAAATTTCTCACTGAGAGTTGATTCTAGTAAGGTTGACCAACTTATAAATCAAATTTCTGAAATGGTTATAGCAAATGCAAAAATTGACCAAAGAGCTGATGAGCTTGATGATACAGACTTAATAGAATTAACAAGCACTATGAGCGATATGCTTGAAGATGTTCGATCAAGTGTTATGGATGTTAGAATGGTTCAGGTTGGTGATACATTTGCAAAATTTAGAAGAATTGTAGG
>JAYEGN010000030.1:0-2659 GCA_034659115.1 Campylobacterota bacterium | reverse complement strand
CAAACAGTTATAAAACCTCTTGGTAAGATTTTTGAATCAGTTCCTGGTATTAGTGGTGGAACAATCTTAGGAAGTGGAGAGATAGCACTTATCTTTGATATTCCAAAATTGATAGAACATAAGATAAAAAATAGCTAAAGGAGTAAAATGTTAAGTAGTTCAAAAGAGATAATCATGAAGAGTGATAGCCTTATGGTTACCGAAACAGATATAAATGGAAATATCTGCTATGCAAATGGTGAGTTTTGTAAGGCTAGCGGATATACAATAGAGGAGTTGTTAGGTCAGCCAAACTCTATTGTAAGAGATGAAGGTACACCAAGTGTTATCTTTAAGCTGATGTGGGAGATAATTCAGGGTGGTAACTCTTTTTATGCTTTTATTAAAAATAAAACAAAAGATGGTAGATACTTTTGGATAAAAGTATTTGTTACTCCTGTAATTAAAAATGGTAGAGTTGAGAAATATGCCTCTTATGATATTGCTATAGAGGATGAGTCCTCTTTAGCAAATGTAGAAAAATTGTACTCTATGCTTCTTGATTATGAGCATTCACACTCAGACTCAGAGTCTCTTGCATTTTTTAAAGAGTATATGGCTGATAGAAATATGAGTTATGGAGATCTTGTTGTAAGGCTTACTCAAGGAAAACAGATATCTAATACAGCATCGTTGGGTATTGATGTTGGTTCATATTATGATGATCATGTAATTTTCCGTACACATATAGTTCGTCAGGTTGATTTGAAAGTGGAAGATATAGAGGTAACTAAAGCTTGTTGTTGCCGTTTTGGGAAATGGCTTGATTCCGTTAAGGGAGAGAATTATACTAGACATGGAGAGTGGAGAAATATAGGTACTGCACATGATAGTGTACATAATAAACTGCAACAATATGTAGATACAGCAAAAAATGGTTCAAATGAATCACAGTTAAATTCTCTTATAGATTCTATAGAGATAGATACACATACTATTTTTGATACATTACAGCATGTAATTGATGAATACGAAGATTAAAAAAGGAGATTAAAATGGCAAAAGATATTAATAAAAAAGATAAAAAAACTAAAGGTGCTAAACTACTACTAGAGCAGATAGAACAAGCTATAGAGCAATTAAATAATGGTGAGTTTAATGTAGATTTAAATATTGATGATAAAAATTTTTCCCCTTTAGCATCTAGTGTAAATGAGTTGGCAAAAAAACTATCAAATATGAGTGGCGAGATGCAAGAGATGAGTAGTGAAGTAAAAAAAGGTAATCTAGAACACAGAATCCCTACTCGTGAGTTAAAAAATGGTTTTTTTGAGATGGCGGATGGATTTAACTCTAGTTCTGATATGACAGTGAGTGTTGTTAGACGAATTAGTGATAAACTTGTTGCACTTGGTGATGGTGATTTTGGTGCTAAAGTTGTTGATAGTTATGCAGGTGAGTTTAACCTAATGAAAAATGCTATAAATAATCTTTCAGATAATCTAATGAACTTATTAAAAGATTCAGAACTTATTTCAGATGCTGTTGGTCGTGGTGAAGCAACATTTAGAATAAATACTTCAACATATAAAAATGATATTGCAAAAATTGGGGATAGTTTAAATAAAGCTTTTGATACTTATAGTTTAGCTCTTGATGATACTATAGCGGTACTTAGAAGCTTAGAAATTGGTAAATTTGAAGAGAAGATTACTAGAGAGTGGGCTGGTGATTTTGATGTTATAAAAAATGCTGCAAATGGAACAGCTGAGAAACTAGAGCATCTTCTTCAAAACTATAATGCTACATATGAAGAGATAAAAGTAGGAAACCTTGAAACTCGTATAGATAATGATGGTTTTGATGGTGGATATTTAAATATTATCTCTGTTGTAAATGATGTTTTAGACACTACGGGCATGGCATTTGATGATATTAAAATGGCTCTTAGTGCATTAGAGGGTGGTGAACTTGAAGTAAGAATTAAAAATGATTATCAAGGTGATTTTGATGCTATTAAAAATGCCGCAAATAATACAGCCGATAAACTAAAAATGATAATAGGTCGTGTTAATGCTTCTGTTACAGAAATCTCTTCAGCATCTACTCAAGTTGGTGCGACTTCGCAAACACTTTCAAGTGGTTCAACAGAGCAGGCAAGTTCGTTAGAGGAGACAAGTGCAGCTTTAGAGGAGATGAGTGGAAGTGTTTCAGAATCAGCTAAAAATGCAGAGGCAACAAACAAACTTGCTGAAGAAGCTTCTGAGATGGCTCTTCAAGGGGGAGAATCAGTCGATAAAACAGTAGCCGCAATGAAAGATATATCAGAAAAAATTGGAATTATTGAAGATATTGCTTATCAAACAAATCTTATTGCATTAAATGCAGCTATTGAAGCAGCTCGTGCGGGTGAGCACGGTAAAGGCTTTGCAGTTGTTGCAGCAGAGATTAGAAAACTTGCAAAAAGAAGTCAAACTTCAGCTCAAGAGATAAGCACTACTGCTAGTTCAAGCGTAAAAGTGAGTGAACAAGCTGGTGAGTTGATTTCAAGTGTGGTTCCTAAAATTCAAGAGACTGCGAAACTTGTTCAAGATATTAGTAATGCTGCAAAAGAGCAAGATGTAGGGATTGGTCAGATAAATATCGCGATGACTCAACTAGATCAACTAACACAAACAAA
>JAYEGN010000029.1:0-21271 GCA_034659115.1 Campylobacterota bacterium | reverse complement strand
TGCCTTGAGTGCAATGATAGTTTAAATTTTTTATTCTTATGGAATTATTTGGGATAATCTGCATGTAATTTCTTCTCTAGTATTTACTAAAATACACACTTAAAATATGGTATAATACATACTTACTTAATTTATAGGAGTTCAACAATGGTAATACGAAAAAATTTTACTATGTCTGAGTATGTTGTAGAAAATTTGAAATTTCTTGCAAAAACTATGCATAAAAAGCAATCACAAGTTATACAAGACCTTATAAATGAGAAGATGAAAGAGTTTGAAACAGAAAAAAAGCTTCAAGCAGTTGAAAAAATGTCTGGAATGTTTACAGGTAAAATAGATGAAAATATCTCTATTCAGTCTATAAAGGCTCAAAGTGAAAATTAAAAAGATTTTTTTTGATGCAAATATTTTCAATGATATTTTTGATGAAAACAGAGTAAATCATAAGTCAAGTAAAGAGGCATTAATTTATGCACTTCAAAACGATATTACAGTATGTACAAGTTGTGATATAGTTACAAACATATACTATATTACAGCTAAATACACATCAGCAACTAAAGCCCTAGATGCTTTAAGCTATCTAAAAGAGGTAACACAAATAATCCCTTTTGCACAAAATGAACTAGACACAACAATAAAACTTATGCAAAATGATAGCGATTATAAAGATTTAGAAGATGCTATACAGTATACCTTAGCTCTTGAAGAAAACTGCGACCTTATTATCACAAATGATAAGAAGTTTGTATCTAAGAAGCTAAAGTGCGTAACTTCTTTTGAGTATATAGCATAATCTTTACTCAGCATATCTATAATCAAAAAATATAAACATATCTTTTAAAATAGCATTTTTATAATCATTTAAATAGTGAGAATATTTTTTTCTTAAACTTGATAAATCATCTTGTATGGCATCTATCTGCGTAGTTGAAATGAAGGAACTGTTTTCATATACACTACTTAGTGCATCTTGGATAGGGAGGCTTTTTTCTAACACCTTGTTGTCATCCCATGTTGTAAATACACCTATATATGCTGTCTCAAAAGTATCATCTTTGTTTATGACCCATTGGGCTTTGTATGTGGACTTTGAGATTTTGAAAAATTTTGATTTTACTTTATAGTTAAATTCTTTATAGTTGTGTTGAAATGTATTGATAGTTCTGCTGTTGATAGTTTAGTACCATTTGATAATTTTGTTAGGATGTAGGTAAGTCTTGCTCTTCTGTTGTTAGCTACTTCCATTGTTCATCTCGCGTAGTTTATCTTTCTTACTCTTCCCCTTACCCTTAACAGGTGCTTGTCCTTTTACTACTTTAGGTGCTTCGCCTTTAAGTTCAAACCCTTTTATCTGTTCTCTTTGCAGGCTTACCTTGCATTTTTTCTTTATGATTTTAAAATGAGCCATATCTTCATAGTCTATAAATGAGATAGCTGTTCCATCTCTACCAGCTCTTGCTGTTCTTCCTATGCGGTGGATATAGTCCGTGGGAGAGCGAGGTAGGTCGAAATTTATAACGCAGTCTATGTTGTCTAGGTCTAGTCCTCTTGCGGCTATGTCGGTAGCAAAAAGTATATTTAACTTTTTGGCTTTAAAATCATCTAGTGTGTAGTTTCTATCTTCTTGAGTTAAATCTCCGTGAAAAGATTCTGCCCTGTAGCCTTTTTTTATGAACTTATCGGCTATGTTATCAGTCGCTCTTTTGTTTGCCATAAAGACTAAAACCTGCTTAAACTTGTGGGTTTTCATAAGGTATCTAAGTAGCTCTGAACGGTTCTGTTTGTTTACTTCTATGACTCTTTGCCTTATGCTATCAACTGTTGGCACGACCTCTTCTATCTCTACATGTAAAGGATTTTTAGTTATCTTTGAAGCTATCTCTTTCATCTTAGTAGGGTAGGTGGCTGAGAAGAGTAGATTTTGTCTTTGCTCTGGAATAGCTTCAAGTATAAGTGAAAGCTCCTGTGCAAATCCAAGATTTAGCATCTTGTCAGCTTCATCAAGAACAAAGAACTCTATGTTTGATAAGTCTGCTTGTTTTTTACTAAGAACATCAAGAAACCTACCAGAAGTAGCCACTAAAATATCACAACCCTTTTGTATCTCAAAGATTTGAGTACCTATACTCTCTCCACCTATGATACTTACAACTCTCGGGCTTACATGTAAGAACTCTCCAAACTCCTTTATCATGGCAGATACTTGAAGTGTAAGCTCTCTTGTAGGAGTTAAAATTAGGGCTTTTATCTTAGCTTTTTTTGTCGTTCTACTCTTTGCTAAGATATCCAAAATAGGCAATATATAACTAGCACTCTTCCCACTACCAGTCTTAGCCCTAGCTATAATATCTTGTCTGTCAAAGACCAAAGGGATAACTTTTTCTTGTATAGGTGTAGGCTGTGTAAAGTGAAGCTTTTTAAGTGCTTGGTTTATCTGCGGGGATAGGTTTAGTGGGTTAAATGACATCTTGGTTACACTCCTGACAAATCCCTTTTACAAGAACATCTTGTACAATATGGTTTTTAATATCTAAGCTAATCTTATCTTTAAGACACTCTATAGTGTTACAGTTGTTACAGATAAAGTGAGCGTGAGGGGTGCTTTGGAGTTCGTAGTATCTTTTTTTGTCATTTGATTCAAAACTATGCACAATAGCCTCATCCTCAAATTTTGATACATTTCTATAAAAAGTTGCTTTGTTCATACTTATACTATCTTTTATATCTTCATAAGCTATAGGCTTATCGCTTTGTAAAAATATCTCTAAAAGCTCTTTTCGTGCAGTTGTAAGTTTAATGTTTTTCTCTTTGACTATTGTTTCTATTTTCATATCGTTATTTTATCTTTTTATACTTCAAATTTGTATAAATGCGACTTAGTTGCAAATTTTAAGTCTTAATGAAGTGATATGAAGATAAAATTTTATTATGATTTTGTTTAGAAAAATATTTGTAATTGTATTTATATTATCTATCTTTGTGGGTACTTTTCATGAGCTAGAACATCATCATCATTCACCCGATGATATTTGTGAAGTGTGCGTTGTAGCACATGCTCCAGCTGTATTGAACGACAGTGTAGTTATTGTAACAATTCATAGATACTTAGAACCATTTTATGCCTCTTTCATCTTCATTAGCGATGGAGTTAAAGTCTCTCTTAGGAGTCGTTCCCCTCCATTTATATCCTAGTTTTTCAATCATATAAATAAAAAATTATAACTTAGGGTATATCGATGCAAAAATTATTACTATCTGCATTGGCTGCAACATTTTTAGTAGCCAATGACACACAAACATATCAGTTAGATACGATTAGTATCTCCGCTTCTCCTATAAATCAACGCACTACATTTGATAGTCCAAATCAGGTGGATGTTATCGATGATACGCAAAAAACACTTAAAGCGACCGCCTCACTTGGGGAGGTTCTTGAAGATTTTTCAGGAGTAAACAATATCGCAACAGGACCACAAGCTGGAAAACCTGTTGTTCGTGGAATGGGTAACGAGAGGGTAAAAGTACTTTCAAATGGAAGCCCTACAGATTCTCAAACATATGGAATTAGACATATTGTTAATGTTGATCCTTTTGTCGCAGATAGAATCGAGGTTGTTCGTGGTGCACAAGGTGTACTCTATGGTTCTGATGCACTTGGCGGTATTGTAAATATTCTCTCTCCAGAAATTCTCTATGCAAAAGATGGCGAGAGCAGGGCTCAAGGTAAAATTGCAGCAGAGTACCACACAAACAACAAAGAACGAATGGGTGGAGCTAAAATCCAAGCTGCACATGAAAAGCTTGGAGTAAATCTAACTGTTGTAAAACGCAAAGCTGGTAACTTTAATGCTCCAGATGCCGATACTTACAAAAAGGGAGAACCAGCAGGCGATAAACCACTTTTTTCAGGAGAACTACCATATACAAACTTTGATAACAGCTCCGCTCTTGTTGCCATCGGTTATACTGATGACTGGGGAGATATAGCGATTCAACACACTTATTGGCAGAGTTATCAGAACTATTTGGGGCATACTAAAGATTTAAAGCCTATCACTTCAGCAGGTCAAAAACTTACAAACAATGAAACACAGTTAAAAAGTGAAATATTTGTTGATGAGTGGACTCTTAAACCAACACTTTCATATACATTTAACCAGCGTGAGGCGGCTACTGGTACTCCATATGAAGAGATGGATAGTGCAGATGGGACACCGAAGTATCTCGACATTGAAGTGAAGCGACTTGATTGGCGTTTTGCTCTCGAACATCCACAAGTTGGAGATTTTGAAGGTGAGATAGGGTTTGAAGGTTTTGACAAAGAACAGGAACTTCTTCAAGGAAAACTAGCTCCAAGTGCTGATGAAAAAGGTAAATCTATCTACATTTTTGAAGAAGCCGATTATAACAGATGGCTAGTTCAAGCAGGTCTGAGATATGATCATAAAAGTGTCAAAGCACCTTTAGATGGCAACAATGCATATTTTGTGAATAATGGGATATTTGATGCAACTAATAACTCTAAAGATTTTTCAGGTTTTAGTGGTTCACTTGGTGCAACTTATCGTTTAACGCCAAACTTTAATATTGCAGCAAATATTGCAAAAGGTTTTAGAGCGCCGAGTATTTTTGAGTTATATGCAGGTGGAATGCATGGTGGTGTTATGGCATTTCAGCTTGGAAATCCAGAGCTAAATGCTGAGAGTAGCTTGGGAGCAGATATATCTCTTAGATATAAAAATAAAGAAACAAAAGCCTCATTAAGTGCATATCATACTAAGATTAGCGATTACATATATCTTGCAAATACAGGCAATACAAGAGAAGTAAATGGTATGGAGCTTCCTGAGATGCAAAATGAGCAAACAGATGCTACCATGCAGGGAGTTGAGTTCTCTATGGACAGTTATGTGACAAGTTCGACAAATATTGAGGGAGCTTTTGAACTTATAAAAGGGCGTGACACAAATAACGATAGTAAACTTACTATGATGCCCTCAAACAATCTAAGGTTGGCAATTCATCAAAATGTAGGTTCGCTTGGGGTTTTAGACAACTCGACATTTTCTCTTGATATGAAGTATGTAGATTCTAGTAAAGTTGCAGGAAGTCATGAACCTTTCTCTCAGTACAATAACACACCTTTTGGTACAGCAGATACTGCATCGTACAACCTTTGGGGTATCGCATATGCAGCAGATATAAAGATGGGAAAGGAAAAAGCAAAACTTGGAGTAAAGGTTACAAACCTGTTTGACACTGAGTACCGTGACTTCTTAGACACATATAAAGGATATGCACTGGGTATGGGACGAGATATTTCCGTTACACTCATGGTGCCATTTAGTTTATAATACTATAATTTGGTATGAATTATCAAACAATTATAGAAGAGATTGCATTAGAAGTTGTTCCATTACTTAGTGAGGGAAGGGTTGCTGATTATATTCCAGCACTAGCAGAGGTAGATGCAAATCAGTTTGCTATGAGTATAACACTTTTTGATGGGACACAGTTTAGTGTTGGCTCATCAGATAAACTTTTCTCTATTCAGAGTATATCTAAGGTTTTCACTTTTACTATGGCTTTGAAACTTTATAGAACTGAGTTATATAAACGCATAGGAGTCGAGCCTTCTGGTACATCTTTTAACTCCATAGTTCAGCTTGAGTATGAAAAGGGAAAGCCAAGAAATCCATTTATAAATGCAGGTGCTATCAATATGACTGATGCTCTTATAAACTACTATGGAGATGAGGTTACAGCATATAAAAAAGTTAGAAAATTTGTGAGAACTCTAGCAGATGACAACAGTATAAAATCTAACAAAATTGTAGCAGATTCAGAGATGGAAAATGGGTATAAGAATTTGTCATTAGCAAATATGATGAAAAGTTTTAATAACCTTGATAATAATGTAGATGAAGTTGTAAAAACATACTTTAGACATTGTGCTATAGAGATGAATACTAAGATGCTATCTCGTTCTATGCTTTTTTTAGCAAATGATGGAGTTGATCCCATCACTAAAAAAGAGTTTATTACACAAAGCCAATCAAAACGCATAAATGCACTAATGCTTACATGTGGACATTATGATGCTTCTGGAGAGTTTGCTTTTAATGTTGGATTACCCGCAAAAAGTGGAGTGGGTGGGGGTATAGTGGCAGTTGTTCCAGATTTGATGAGTCTAGCTGTATGGTCGCCTGCACTAAATACAAATGGGAACTCACTTGCTGGGACTAAAGCGTTAGAGCTTTTTACAACTAAAACAGGGCTTAGTATATTTTAAGTTTTAAAAGTTGCAAGTTCAGCGTTTAATTTATCTGTCATTGAGTTTAGATGTTGAGCAGTTCTTGCTGCTTCTATGGCTGTGACAAGTATGGTAAAATATTGTTGAAAAAAAATGACAATTTAAATCTTAGCATCAGCACTAAATTCACCGGTTGTTCTCCATCTCTTTTTAACTATACTCAGTCCAATAATAGCGATTATAACAACACCGCTAAAAATTAAAAAACCTTCTGTGTATCCATCAAATACACCCTTACTCCATCCTAAGGTTTTTATAAGAGCTGTTCCTCCAAGACCACCTGCACATCCTACTATCCCTGTCATTATGCCTATATCAACACCAAATCTTTGAGGAACAAGTTGAAACACTGCTCCATTTGCCATTCCAAGGTTAGCCATGATTAAAAAGAGTATGAAAATCGCAAGAAAAAATGGTAGTTTTACCAAGGCACTTAAAGCAACAAGCATCGCTACAGCACCATAAAATATATAGAGTGCTTTAATCCCGCCAATCTTATCTGCTGTATAGCCACCAAGTGGTCTTAAAACTGCTCCAGCAAAGATACACAATGCTCCAAAATAACCAGCCATAACTTTTACATTTGGCTCATCTAAAAAATCTAGTCCAAAGCTTGACATCTCCGCTTGATAAGTATTCATAAGATAGACTTTCATATAACCTGCAAAGCCTACAAATCCACCAAAACTGATGGCATAAAAGAGAGAAAACCACCAAGTATCTTTGTTATGAAGAAGTTTCCAATAGTCTTTAAGAGTTTTTGGTCTCGCCTTGTATACGGATGGTGGAGCATCTTTTGCCATAAATGCATAAGCGATAAGGACAATGCTAGACATAACAGCTCCTAAACCAAAAACAGCAGACCATCCCCAAAGTTCTGCAATCTTTGGAGCAAATAAAAAGTCAATTACAACACCAATATTACCAGCACCAGCTATACCTAGAACTATGCCTTGGAGATGTGGAGGGTACCACTGACCAGCTTGTGGAAGTGCTACAGCAAAAGAAGCTCCTGCAAAACCAAGACCAAAAGCTACTAAAAGAAGTTGATTGTAGCTAATAGTGTCGCTAAGAAAGTAGGCAGATGTAAGTGCTAATATAACTATAGCTTGAGAGATTAAAGCTGTTTTTTTAGCACCTATTTTATCTACTCCAAATCCAAGCAGTATCCTTAAAATGGCACCTGAGAGAATAGGAAGGGAGAGAAGAGTTGCTTTTTGAGCAGCACTCATAATAAAACCATGAAGTGCTAATGCCTCGGTAATTTCCGTACTAAGTGGACCAAGCATTGTCCAAACCATAAAGCTCATATCAAAGTAAGCAAAAGCCATGAGGAGTGTAGGAGTATGCCCTTGCCCTTTTAACTCTTTAAATGCAGCCATAAAACACCTTGTAGTTTTTCCTAATTATACTAGATTTAGAATGATAAATCAAAACTACAAAGCTAAATTTTTTCTAGTGAAATTTATTGAGTAAAATTTCACATTCACCAAGATAGATTTTCTTCTAAATAATCCCAAATAATTCCATAAGGATTTATAAAATTTATCTATGCTTGTGCTTAAGGGATGTTTAGTAAAAATTTTAAGCCACCTTATTGGTGGTGTAAATTTTTAATGAACCTGCCTTGAGTGCAATGATAGTTTAAATTTTTTATTCTTATGGAATTATTTGGGATAATGGTTTGGAGAGTTTTTACTTGAAAATGGATGCACAAATCATCAAGGCTATCTCTATGCAAGACCTATGAATGCAGAGGATATAAAACAGTACTTGTTTGAGTTATAGAAAAATACATTGTATAAAATATAAGCAATTAAACTTATATATATGCTTAAAATATAGATATTATTATTCTTATATATAAATAATATTGGATATTTAGATGCAGATACTAGAAAATGCTTTTCAAGCAAGAAACAAAAAACAAAATAAAATAGAAAAAGTAAAAGAGCTTAAAAATCCTAGGGAGGCTTATGATAAAATAGCCGAGTATGCAAAGAGTGGTTATGACAGCATCCCAGATGAGGATAAAAAATATTTTCTAAAATGCTTTGGAATCTACGATAGACCTGCAACTCCTAAAAAGTTTATGATAAAACTTCGTATCCCTGGAGGTCATTTAAACTCTGTTCAAGCAAGAGTGATAGGTGAGTGTGCTAAGGAGTATGGACAAGACTATATAGACCTTACAACACGACAACAGTGTGAGCTTAGATACCTTAGCATCGAAGATATGCCACGACTTTTAGAACGACTTGATGAGGCAGGGATAGATGCTTATCAAACTGGTGTGGATAATATTAGAAGTATAATGTGTGACCCACTAGATGGCTATGGTCATGATAATGTTCTGGCTTCTCATAACACTCTACTTAAACTTCAAGAGAAATTTCTATATGACCCTGAGTGGATATCAACACTTCCTAGAAAATTCAACACAGCCATAACAGGCTCTTTTTCAAATAGATGTAATATTTTTTGTCATGATGCTTCATTTGTTTTGGCCCAAAAAGATGGTGTTTATGGTTATAACATGTACCTTGGTGGAAAAGTTGGAAAAATTGCTCAAGATGCAGATATATTTTTAGCAAATGAAGATGAGGTTATAGCCGCTTTTAGCTCCATCATAGAGATATTTAGAAAGTATGGTTTTAGAGATAACCGCAATAAAAATAGACTTTTCTTTTTGCTAGAATCAGTAGGTATAAAAGCTATGTCGGATGCTATAAGAGAAAATGCAGGGATAGATTTTGCAAGAGCAGGGGAGACTATGACAAATATGGACTTTGTAGATGCAGAACATGGAAAAGTACAGCTTCGTGATGGCTCTTTTGCTCTACATGTAGTAGTTCCATCGGGTATTTTTAGTGGTTCTTCCTTAGTTCAAGTAGCAGATATAAGTGAGAGGTATGGCAACAAAGAGATAAGATTTGATATGGAGCAAAGTCTTTATGTTATGGGTGTAAAAGATGTAGAGTCTGCACTAAAAGAGTCTCTTTTTGATAAATACAAAAATATAGACAGCCCATATAACAACCATCTTATAGCATGTGCGGGAACAGAGCATTGTCCTTTTGGAGTGATAGAAAATAAAAATGATGCCATAGAGATGTCGGCATATTTAGATGAGAAAGTACCTCTACATGTAGGAAGAGTTAGGCTCTACTGGTCTGCATGTGTAAAGGGTTGTGGTATTCATGGTCTTGGAGACATTGGTTTTGAGGGTTGTAAGGCTAAGATAGATGGACATAGCGTGAGTGGAGTAAATATCTCACTAGGTGGAAAGCTAAATAGTAAGGGTGCAGAGGGTTATACTGTTATAAAAACTTCGCCCTTGGTTCACGCAAAGCTGCATGTAGAATCACTTATGCTAGAGTATAAACTCCAAAGAGTAAAAAATGAGAGTTTTGAGAACTATCACGATAGAGTTTTAAAACTATTTACTCCTGCAAACATAGGCTTCACTATGAGGTTAAACAGCTATATGAGAAGTAAAAATATAGACCTACACCCCAAGAGTACTTCCTCGCTATCGCTCACGGCGCATCTAGGTTTTAACGATAAAACAAAAACAGGTAAAAATGAGGAGTTTGAACTCTTTGAGCTAGGAAGAAGACTCTACTACTATCTAAGTAAAAAAGAAGCATACTCTGCGTATGAGAGATTTAGCAATGTTTTGAAAAACGAAAAACTAGAAAATATTAGAGATTTAGTTCCACATGTAGATGAGAATTTAGCCCTGCTTTGTGATAGTATTTTGGACTCCAAAGAGGATAAAAGAGCGGTTGTGTTTTCAGAAGTTGAAGAGTTTATCAGGCTTTAACCAAAATTATGCAATAGAGAATTAAAACTATCATTCATCATTGTATTCTAGGCACATTCATTAAAAATTTACACCACCAAAAAGGTGGCTTAAAATTTTTACTAAACGCCCCTAGAGTACAAGCATAAACGATATTTAGAAATTTCTACTGCATAATTCGGGTTTAAAGCTAGGGTTTAGTTTAGTTTAAATATGATAAGTGAAACCATTACTGTGTAATAGTTTCAAATGATTGGAGAGTAGATGAGAGCAGTCATAAACTTTTTTATATTTTACCTTATCATAAATTGTTTTTTATTTGCAGATACTAAAAGAGATGGTGTAGCTCAAGATTTTGGCAGTGCAGTTGTTTTTATGTATCATAGATTTGGAGATGATAGGTACCCATCAACAAATGTTACACTAGAGCAGTTTAATCAGCACCTAGCATATATACAAGATAATGGCTTTAGAGTCTGGCCACTCTCTAAAATAGTTCGCTACATGTTAGAAAAAAAACAACTCCCAGATAAAATAGTTGCTATTAGTGTAGATGATGCTTATATAACTACATATACCAATGCGTATCCTCTGCTTAAAGCTAAAAACTTTCCATTTATAGTTTTTGTAAATACTAATGCTATAGATGTAGAATCTAAAAACTATATGAGTTGGGAGCAGATGCGCGAGATGGCTCTAAATGGTGCTGAGTTTGCAAACCACTCTTTAACACATGCCTACATGCTCCCGCAAAAAGATGAAACTAAAGAGAGTTGGAAAAAACGCTTTGAGGGCGAAGTTGTACATGCACAAAAAAGGCTACATAAAGAGCTAGGAAGTTCTACAAATGAAAATCCAAAACTTTTTTCCTACCCTTTTGGTGAGTACAATCAAGATATGAAAAATGTATTAAGAGAGCTTAACTATATAGGTGTTGCGCAGATGTCAGGTGCTATGGATTCTCATAGTGATTTTGGAGCTTTACCCCGTTTTCCAATGGCAGAGAGCTTTGCTCATAAAAAAGGATTTGCTTTAAAGATAAACACACTTCCATTAGCGATAGAGTCTATCTCTCCTATGGAACCTGTAATCACTTCACAAAACCCACCCCTTTTAAAACTAAAGCTAAAAAACAGTATGAAAAATTTAAACTGTTTTAGAGCAAATGGAGAAAAAATACAGATGAAATGGCTATCTAAAACAGAGTTAGAACTCCAAGCCAAAACTCCACTGCAAGAACCAAGAGATAGATATACATGTACAGCACCTACAAAAGATGGAAGATGGTTCTGGTATAGTCACATGTGGATTGTTAAATAACTCAACCACTATGGACTTCTAGTCCATAGTGGTTGAGTTGAATATTTAGTTTTTAATGGGGATTGGTATTAGATTTGGAAATATTATCCCCAATTGTATCATAAAATCAAGAGTTTAAATATATAAGCAAACCTACATTGATAATGCTCATCACTATAAAAGCAGTTTTATAAAAAAGTAGAGGTGAGCGTTCTATGATAGAGGCATTTTTTGGGAAAAATGGTTTTACTTTTTGAGGGTATTTTAGCTCATAACTCATCTCTGAATAGTGTTTATATCTTTGTGATTTATCTATGGCAATAGAGCGAAGGATTACGCTATCTAGCCAATCTGGGATATTTTTATTGTAGTGGCTTGGTTTTTTAGGTTCTTTAAAAACTGGTGTTTGAAAAGGCTCAATCTCTCCGTAAGGGTATTTTGCAGTTAGTGCTAGATAGAGAGTAACTCCGATAGAAAATATCTCACTTGATTCGCTTATGGACTCCTCTTTAAACCTCTCTGGAGATAGATAGCTTGGAGTTCCAGCTTGAGAGTTGAGTGAAAATATCTCAGTTATACTTCCAAAATCTATGATTTTAAACTTTAAGTTTTCATCTTCGTCTTTGGCTATCATAATGTTGTTTGGTTTTATATCACCGTGAACTAAGTCATATTTTAGTAAAAACTGAGACATCTTTAGTAGAGTATTTGCAAGTTCTACCCCATCATCAATAGTTAGATGTTTATGTGTTAAGTAACTGTTTAAATCTTCACCATTAAATAGTTGCATAACATAGTAACGCTGAGTTCTGTTTTTTGGTATAACAGCTTTTGGAAAAAAGTTGGCTTTTAATCTTTTAGCATTCCATGCTTCTTTTACAAAAAGGTCTAGGATAACTTCATCCTCTATAGCTTCAGCAGGAGCAAATTTAACAACATAGTTTTTTGTTTTCTTAGAACAGAGCCAAGTTCTTTCATTTTGTATAAGTGATTTTTCTAAAGTATAGCCATCTATTACCTGACCTTTTTTTAGATTTTTTGGGATGCTTATTTTTTGAGTTTTAAGTTCTTCTAGTTCATCTGCTTTAAGTATCTCTATAACTACTGCTGTTGTGTCATCTGGAAGATTATCTTCCATAAGTGTACTCGCTTTTTTAACAAGCGAATGCGCACCAAGAGTAATGCCTTGTTCTAGTCTGTCCTCACTCATAACAGAGTATAAACCATCACTACAGAGCAGGATTTTATCATCCTTTTGCACTATATTTTCAAAGTAGAAAGGTTCTACATCATTTTCTATTCCTATGGCTTGAGTCAGTACACCTCGAAACTCTCCCTCTTCCATAGAGTGATCAAACGAGAGTTGGCTTAGTTGATTATCTCTGTGAAGATAAACCCTACTATCGCCAACATTAGCACCATAGAGCCTATCTCCCTGAATGACCACAATAGTTAAAGTTGTAACAATCTCACTTCTCTCATAGTTAATCTGCGATTCTTTATAAAGGATAGAGTTGATAGATTTGGTAAAAGAGATTAAAGATTTTTCAATACTCCATGTTTTAGGTCTGTTTTTGATGTTGTTTATTAAAAATTTTGTGGTTCTTTGAGCTGCCATTGCCCCCTCAGTTGCACTACCAACACCATCACAAACTATGGCAACAGTTAAGTTACCTATAGTCTCAATCCCGTAAAAATCATCACCAGTTAGCTCTTTTCTTTTTGCTAAAGAAAAACCAGTTGTTTTGATAGTTGCATTTGCCACGCTAAGCCTTTTTTTTACTAAAATATATAAATAGTCCAAGAACAAAAATCAAAATAGAAACACCACCTAAAAGATAAAGTGCATGTATCATCTCAGAGTAGTTGTCTATCGCTATCTTAAACACTACCATTAGTGATTCTATAAGTAGTGCTATGATTATTGTTATGGAGAATTTTATCAAAACTTTATACTCATTTCTAGAGTTTTTTGAGTAACTTTTAAACACAACCTCTTGTTCTAAAACTGTTTTAGCTAAATCAAATATAGCTAATCCTAGAGTTAAAGCGATAACTGGCTTAAATATTGATTCTATGGTTAGTGAATCTTTAAAGAGTAGAGAGTAAACAAACTCATATGCACTATAGCCTATGGTAAAAATCGCCAAAAGCATCATCAAGTTTGCAGTGACAAAGTCTTCTAAAATTTGCAGACTCAGCAATGTATAAAGCAAAAGATGAAGGGAGAAATAACTTTCAATACTATAACTCACAGATGACAGAGTTAGCATTTGAAAGAGTAGTGATGGAAACAGCACTTAGGACAGCTATTAAAAATGAAGAGTTTGTAGTGTATTACCAAGCTCAAGTAAATGGGGTTACAAATAAACTCATAGGGATGGAAGCTCTTGTTAGATGGAAACATCCTATAATGGGGCTAATAGCTCCATCGAAATTTATCCCTCTTGCAGAATCTACAGGACTTATAGCGGAACTTGATAGATATGTGATGAAAACAGCAATGACACAAATAGCTCAGTGGTATAAAGATGGATTAAAACCTGGGGTACTTGCTATGAACCTTGCAGTTAAGCAACTTAAACAAGATGACTTCATTGATACACTTCAATTAATGATGAAAGAAACAGCTTATAAACCTGAGTGGATGGAACTTGAAGTTACTGAAGGTCAAGTAATGACTAATCCCAAAGAAGCTATCAAAATACTAAAAAAGATTAGTAACCTAGGAATAGATTTAGCAATTGATGACTTTGGAACAGGCTATTCATCATTAGCATACCTAAAAAGACTCCCAATAGATAAACTAAAAATAGACCAAGCATTTGTAAGAGATTTACCAGATGATGAAGAGGATTCAGGTATTACAAGAGCTGTTATAGCACTTGCAAAAAGTTTACATCTTAGAGTCATTGCAGAGGGTGTTGAGACTAAAGAGCAAAAAGACTTTTTAGTTGAGAATGGTTGTGAGAATATTCAGGGATATTTCTATTCTAAACCTGTACCGGCTGATGAGTTTGAAGTGATACTTCAGGATGGGTTTAAGGGCTAATATATCAGTAATAACGGCTTATTCCATGATAAAAGGACACTTTATATTTAAGAATAATAAGTAAAATAATGTAAAAATATTGAAAATATGACAAGTTGTCATAGAATCATATATATTATCACTTTATAGAGGATATTTAATGTGTTTCTATATTTGTTTTTATTAAGTCCAACTTCACTATAATGGGAATTAATAAATAGTTATACTCACAGGACATATTTGACTTAATATGAAAAAATCATTATAATATAATTATGAAAGCAATAAAATTTAATTGGGATAAAAATAAAGCTGCAAAGAATCTTGCTAAACATAAGATTTCATTTGAAGAAGCACAATCAGTATTTGATGATGATAATGCTAGGTTGATTTTTGATCCTGACCATTCAGAAGATGAAGATAGATTTATCTTACTAGGATTAAGTTGCTCTTTAAAAGTACTTGTTGTCGTTCATTGCTACAAGGATGAAGAAAATATAATTCGCCTTATTTCAGCAAGAAAAGCAACAAAACCAGAAGAAATAAACTACAAGGAACTATTATGAGAGAAGAATATGATTTCAGTAACTCTGTAAAAAATCCATATGCAAAACATGTTAAAAAGCAAATATCAATTCGTATTGAAACTGATACAATTGATTATTTTAAGGACTTAGCAAAGGAAACAGGTATTAGTTACCAGAACCTGATAAACTCTTACTTAACAGAGTGTGCACACAAGCATATTAAACCTGAATTAAAGTGGGCTTAACCAAAAGTATAACAAATACGAGGAGACCAATAATTTACCCTAGTGGGAAAATTATCGCTCACGACAAACATTAAGCTTTTAAATTTTTTAATGCTAAGAACTCATAAGTATCAGCGTTGTAGTAGTCTATATTACCTGTCTCTACATCATAATACCATCCATGTATATGTAAATCTCCATCTTCAAATCTTTTTTTAACATTTGGATATGTTAAAATATTTTCTATCTGCTTAACGATAGAGAGTTTTTCAGTAAGTCTTAAAAGTTCATTTTTATCTGCGTTTAAACCTAAACTTAAAACAGCATTTTGTTTAGCACTTGCTCCAAGTTCTAGCCATTTTTTTGTATGAATCAAAGATGGGTCTTTTATATCTTCGTACAGTGCAGCACATGCACCACAGTGTGTATGTCCACATATTATAACCTCTTGAACTTTTAAAACACTTACTGCATACTCTATCCCAGATGCAGTAGCATGGTAATCGGCATCAGGCTTATATGGTGGAACAAAGTTTCCTACATTTCTTAGCACAAATAGATCTCCTGGATCTGTTTGTACCATCAAGTCTGGTATAACCCTTGAATCAGAACAACCAATAAACAGTGCTTTTGGTGATTGACCATTTTTAACTAAGCTTAATAAAGCTTCTTGATTCTTTTTAAAATAGTTTCTAAACAGCTTATTTCCATCTGCATATTGTTTTAAGTCCATTTTTTGCCTTTGTTATGTACCTACATCTTCAAGGGGCTAAGTACTTTTAGTAGATACTTAAATATAAAAACTTAAGTAAAAGTGGATAAATCATTATCCACTTTTGCTTATAGAACCTAGTTAAAACTAGATTCTACCACCAGCTTGAACGCCCCAAGTTGTTCTCCATCTTGTTTTTACTAAACTAAGACCTGCTATAGCTACCATAACAACAACTGCGAAGATTAAGAAACCAGCTGTGTAGCCATCAAATGTTCCTTTTGACCAACCAAGAGTTTTGATAAGTGCAGTTCCGCCAAGACCACCAGCACAGCCAACAAGACCAGTCATGATACCTATATCTTTACCAAATCTTTGAGGGACTAGTTGGAAAACTGAACCATTTGCCATACCAAGGTTTGCCATGATTAAAAACAGTACAAAAATAGCTAAAAAGAATGGCAGTTTAACTGTTGCAGTAAGTGCTACAAGAAGTGCAACCATACCGTAAAAGAAGTAGAGAGCTTTAACTCCACCTATTTTGTCAGCTACATTTCCACCAAATGGTCTTAAAACTGCACCAGCAAAGATACATAAAGCACCAAAGTATCCAGCGATAACTTTTACATTTGATTCATCTAAAACATCCATACCAAAGGCAGCCATATCTACTTGATATGTGTTCATAAGATAGACTTTCATATATCCAGCGAACCCTACAAAACCACCAAAACTGATAGCGTAAAATAGTGAGAACCACCATGTGTCTTTGTCGCCTAGTAACTTGATATAATCTTTTACTTTCTTAGGTCTTGCAGTATATACATCAGCAGGAGCATTTTTAGCGATGAAAGCGTAAGCTATAAAAGTAACTATCGCCATAACTGCACCAACTAAAAATACACTATCCCATCCCCATAACTCTGCTATCTTTGGAGCAAAAAGGAAGTCGATTACAACACCGATATTACCAGCACCTGCTATTCCCATAACTATACCTTGAGACTTAGGTGGATACCACTGACCAGCTTGTGGAAGTGCAACAGCAAAAGAAGCACCTGCAAAACCAAGACCAAGAGCAACAAGTAAAAGAGCATCATAAGTAATAGTATCGCCCATTATGTAAGCAGTTAAAAGAGCTGCAATAACAACAGCCTGTGATAAAAGTGCTGTTAATTTAGCACCAAGTTTATCAACACCGAAACCTAAAACGATTCTAAGTATCGCACCTGAAAGTATAGGAAGTGAAAGAAGTGTTGCTTTTTCACCAGCTGTCATAATATGACCAGTAAGTGCTAAAGCCTCACTAATCTCTGTACTTAGTGGACCCAACATCGTCCACACCATAAAACTCATATCGAAATACAAAAAAGCCATAATCAGCGTAGGTGTATGTCCTTGCCCCTTTAAATCTTTAAATCCTGCCATTTTAATCTCCTAAAATTAATTGTTGGTGTAATTATAATAGAGATATAAAATAAATAGTACAATTTAGTGATTAAATAATATACAGAGATAAAAATTATACTTGAGTAAAAAATAAGCATTCTTTCTCGTTTCTCGTTCCCATCGCTCTGCGTGGGAATGCACCCGAAGGAACTCGGGGTGCATACTAAGTTACAACAAAGAAAAGACAGCATAAAGGTAGACCCGCATACGCTACCGCACGACTGCAGAAACATATCAATTCCCATGTGGAGCATGGGAGCTAGTAAAGTTAAAAATTGTTATAAAGTTAAACTCTAGTTAAGTCAGAAATAAGTAAAATCAATCAGATATTTTTACTCTAAAGGGTATAGCAAGGTTAAAAACTTAGGACTTATTTTTGGTTCTATGTTTTTATGGGGTAAGTTATCACTTTTGACAGTGTGAAAAATTAAAAAATAGGACACTATATTATGACAATAAAATCAAAACTAATATTAACCGCTGTAGCAGTTTTCGTATCATCATCTTTAAACTTTATATCTACTGCTTATGTTGAAAACAAGTTAGAGGTATATGCACATGCCCAAGAGAATCTTTTAAATCTAAAAATAGATGTTTTAGAGCTTAGAAGATTTGAGAAAGGTTTTTTAGCTACAAATGACTTAGAATATACAAAAAGATACCAAAAATATGTAGATAAAATCCATAAACATCTTGACACAGAGAAAGCTTTTTTAATCTCTGAGGGGATTGAAACCCAATCACTTATGAAGTTTAAAAAGGTTACAGATAAATATGAAAATATTTTTCTAAAAGTGGTAGATGCACAAAAAATCATAGGGCTTAACCCAAAAGATGCTCTGTATGGTTCACTAAGGGACTCAGCTCATAAAGTTCAGGGTGAAGTAAGAGAGTTAGGTGATTATGAACTACTTTCAAAAGTATTAAATCTTAGAAAACATGAAAAAGATTTTATGCTAAGACATAAGACAAAATATGTGGATATGTTTAAAAAAGATTATAAAAACACCCAAGAGTATATCTCATCTATGGATTCTCAAAGTGATACTTTATCTAGTAACCTTGCATCGTATCAAAAGGCTTTTTTAAATCTGTTTGAAGCTCAAAAGAAAATTGGTTTAGATCAAAACTCTGGGCTTATTGGTGATATGAGAGCTGCAATCTCTAATAATGAAGAGATTATGGATAAATTTGAAAAAGAGTTTTTAGAATTAACAAGTAACTCTATACACTCTTTGGAAAAAATTGTCTTGACAGTTGAAATTATTATAGTGCTGTTGATTTTAATGGTTATGCTATTTATTATAAAAAATATATCAAGTTCAATCTCTAACCTTAGAGAAAAAGCAAAAGATTTAGCACATGGAGAGGGTGATTTAACTGGCAGGTTGAAAATAATTGGAGATGATGAACTCTCAGAAGTAAGTAAATATATTAATGGATTTATAGAGAAAGTACAAGATACAATAATCCAAGCAAAAGAGACAAGTAATGAAAATGCTTCTGTAAGTGAAGAGTTAGCACGAACATCACTGCAGATCGGTCAAAAAGCTGAAGAGGAATCTGCACTAGTTGGGGAGGTTAGTACTCAAGGTAAAGATTTACAAACTGTATTGTCTACTGCTATTGATGATGCAAAACATACAGAAAGTGAATTAGATAGTGCTGAGCATGCTTTAGAAAAAACAAATAAGCTCATAGCAACTCTAGCTGATGATATTAGTATTCGCTCACATGCCGAAGCTGAACTTGCAGAGAGATTAAGTACGCTGAGTAGTGATGCTGGACAAGTAAAAGCTGTTTTAGAGGTTATTGGAGATATTGCAGACCAGACAAACTTGTTAGCATTAAATGCGGCTATCGAAGCAGCTCGTGCAGGGGAACATGGTAGAGGATTTGCTGTTGTTGCTGATGAAGTTAGAAAACTTGCAGAAAGAACTCAGAAATCTCTCTCAGAGATAAATGCTACCATCAGTGTAATTGTTCAATCAATAACAGACGCAAGTGATGCAATCTCACTAAATGCTACTGAGATAGAAAAACTATCTGAAAATGCGAATGAAGCACAAGGTGAGATTTCAAGTAGTGTTAGCGTTATGGAGATAGCAGTTAAAAATGTTGATGAGATGGTTAAGGGTTATGCACAAAATGGTGAATCGATACAAAATATGATAGATAAAGTAGATAATGTTAATGACCTTTCGGTATCAAATGCAAGAAGTGTTGAGGAGATAGCATCTGCATCTGATCATCTATCTGCGATGACTGCAAAACTAAATGACCTTTTAGGTTCATATAAAAGTTAGGTTTTGAAAAAAAAAGTATTGTTAATTGGTGCCTCAACTGGAGGTCCCTCGCAAGTTAAGTCCTTACTATCTTCTCTTTCATCCCTTTCTTGCACTATAGTTATTGTTCAGCACATGAGAGAA
Organism: Campylobacterota bacterium; assembly: GCA_034659115.1. Lineage (GTDB taxonomy): Bacteria > Campylobacterota > Campylobacteria > Campylobacterales > Sulfurimonadaceae > Sulfurimonas. The sequence continues at coordinate 1,479 of JAYEGN010000029.1, read as the reverse complement.
GAGGTTTTACCATTTTTTATTAAAGATTTGCAAGACTCATTAGATTTTAAAGTACAAACTACACCTTTAAGCACCTCATTTGATGAGCCATCAATCATAGTTTGCTCTGAAAGCTCTGTTTTACAAAAGAGTTTTGGTAGTTTTAACATATCTACATCTACACAAAATCAACAATACACACCAGATATAAATAAGCTTTTTAACTCCTTTGTATCCTATGCAAATGAATTTGATATCAGGGTATTAATTATGACAGGTATTGGAAGAGATGGTGTTGATGGTGCAATAAACCTTAAGAAAAATGGTGCAAAAATTATAGCACAAGATGAAAAATCTTCACCAGTTTATGGTATGCCAAAAGCAGCTATAGAGAGTGGTATAGTTGATGAGATAAAATCACTTGATGAGATTAAGCAGTGCTTTAAAGGTTTATGATGGGCTTCTTTGATTGGTTAAGTAAAGAGGAAGAGATTGTTGAAGAGATTTGTATAGAAAAAAAAAGTAACTTTTCAAACTTTAAAAAAGTTACTGATTTTATCTATGAAGAGAGTGGTATAACAGACTTAGATAAAAGAGCGTTAACCTCTTCAAGAGCACAACAGCATGCAATATCAAAAGATGTTTACACAACAGATGATTTTTTATCAAAAATGAAAAGTGATAGAGAGTTTTATCAAGATATCATAAACATAGCAACAGTAAATGAGACTTTTTTTCTTAGAGAAGTAAAGGAGTTAGAGTGGTTAGTAAGGTACATAAAAGAAGAAAATAGACCACTGAGTATTCTCTCTATGCCAAGCTCTAGCGGTGAAGAGATTTACTCTATTTTGCTAATGCTAAGTGATGAAGGTTTTGATATAGATATGCTAGAGATAAGAGGTTATGATATAAACTCTTATGCAGTAGCTTGTGCTAAAAGTGGCGAGTATGATGAGCACTCACTTCATAAGATAGATGGACAAAGAAGAGCGAAGTATTTTTCTGCTTTTAAAGAGCATTTTCAAATATCAGCAGAGTTCAGAAATAGGTCAATCTTTGAGCAAAAGAATATATTTGATTTAGCTAATCAAACGGCGAAATATGACATAATTTTATCTAGAAATATGTTTATATATTTCGATGATAAAAAAAGAGAAATAGCTTTAAACATCATAACAAACATGTTAAAAACTAATGGAATCTATATAAAAGGTCATGCAGACCATATAAAAAAACACCCAAAATTAGAAAGTGTAGAGTACGGAATATATAAAAAAATCTAAAGTTAAAAAGTTAAGATTGTATTGTGCAAGAGATTCATCTGTTAAATGAATATGCGAGTGTTATATCTCCAGATACTCTTGAGTTAGATAGTGATTTTTCTCTTTATTGTGACGATACTGTGATATTAAAAAAAGAAAAGTCTTTTAAAGCCCTATGGGTAGTACCCAAATAATTCCATAAGAATAAAAAATTTAAACTATCATTGCACTCAAGGCA
>JAYEGN010000028.1:0-4878 GCA_034659115.1 Campylobacterota bacterium | reverse complement strand
TGCTTAAGGGATGTTTAGTAAAAATTTTAAGCCACCTTATTGGTGGTGTAAATTTTTAATGAACCTGCCTTGAGTGCAATGATAGTTTAAATTTTTTATTCTTATGGAATTATTTGGGTTTAAGGATAATAGATAATTATGAAAGATTTTAGAAATGTTATTTTTATTTTAATTGTTGCTGTTTTTCTTTTGCAAATATATGTTAGCAAACAAGATAAAAAGATAGAAGAACAAAATGAAAAGCCAACTGTGGCTTTAAGTACTTTTTCACTCTATGATATTGCTAAATATATCTCACAAGATAGTTTAAAGCTTGTTATGATTATGCCTTTTGGCGTTGATGCTCATAGTTTTGAACCAACTCCTAAATTAATGACTCAGATATTCCAAAGCTCTTTAGTTATCTATAGTGGTGCTGGCTTGGAACCTTGGACAGAATCATTTGAGTTTAAATCTAGAGTTGTAGATATGAGTAAAAAGGTAAATCTTTCAAGTTCGCACTCTTGTACGCATGAAAATCATTCACATCATGCTAGTGAAGCTGTTGATCCTCATTACTGGTTAGATATAAAAAATATGATTATTGCTACAAATATTATGGCAGATGAGTTTATAAAACTTTTACCAAAAAATGAAAAACTTTATAAAAAAAATAGAGATAGCTATATTGACATGTTAAAATCACTTGATGCCAAATATAGGGAAAAATTAAAAGAGTGTGAAAAAGATACTATTATAGTGAATCATAATGCCTTTTCATATCTAAGCAGTAATTATGGTTTTCATGTAGAAGCGTTGAGTGGATTGTCACCAGAAGCACAGCCAAGTGCTAAAAATATGCTCAGATTGATTAAACATGTAGAAGAACATAATCTTTCTACTATCTTTTTTGAGAGTTTTGTAAGTGACAAAGCTATAAAAAGCATCGCAAATGAGGCAAAAGTCAGTGTTGATGTTCTGCAACCATTAGGAAATATCACAGCAGATGAAGCAAAGTTAAATCTAAGTTATGAAGATATAATGCTTAGTAATTTAGATAAAATTTCTAAAGCTTTGGAATGTAAATGAATCTAAAATTACCAATTTTTGATGTCAAAAACCTTAATTTTAGTGTTGGAAATCAAAATATACTATCAGATATCTCTTTTGAGATTTTTGGTGCAGAATATATTGCTATTATAGGTCCAAATGGTGGCGGAAAGACAACCCTTATTCGAATATTATTAGGTTTAGACAAGCAGACAAGTGGCAAAGTAAAAATTTTTGGTAAAAAGATAAAAGATTTTAAAGAGTGGAAAAGAATAGGTTATGTTCCTCAGCGTGCAACTCTCGTAGATGCTAATTTTCCAGCAACAGTTCAAGATGTAGTAAAGATGGGTAGAACCTCACAAAGAAGATTTTTTGCAAAAGAGAGTAAAGAAGACAGAGAATTTGTTGTAGATGCTATGAAAAAAATGGATGTCTATGATCTCAAAGACAAAATGGTGGGAACTCTTTCTGGTGGGCAAAGACAGAGAGTTATGATAGCAAGGGCACTCTCTTCAAAACCAGAAATTTTAATTTTAGATGAACCAAATACAGGTGTAGACATGTTATCTCAAAAAAGATTTTATGCTCTTTTAAAAAATTTAAACAAGCAAGAAAAAATCACTATAGTTTTTATCACACATGATATAGGAGTAATAGCTGATGATATAGCTAGGCTTTTTACTATCAATGAAAAAGCTATTATCTGTAATGATCCAAAAAAAGTTATGAGTTGTGAAGATATGAGTAAACTTTATGGAATAGATGCTCACCTTATTCACAATCACAGACATGAGCATTAGAGGTATTTGAAATGCTAGAAATACTTTCTTATGATTTTATGCAAAGAGCTTTTTTAGCAGGAATAATAATAGCAATTTTAGCCTCAGTAAGTGGAACTTTTATCGTTTTAAAGCGATATTCACTGATAAGTGAAACTCTTGCTCACTCTGCTTTAGTTGGAGTTGCTGTAGGTTTAGTGGCAGGATATAATCCTCTTTGGGTAGCTGTAATAGTGTCTGTACTTTCAGCTTGGCTTATTGAGTATTTAAGAACTAGTTTTTCGCTGTACTCAGATGCTGTTTTGGCCATATTACTTTCTGGTTCACTAGCGATTGCTGTTATTATAGTTTCTTTAGGTGGAGCTTTTAATAACTCTCTGTTTTCATATCTTTTTGGTTCTATTCTTTCGGTAAGTAGTGCGGATGTTATAAGCATATCCATTTTTGGATCTATATGCTTACTCCTTTTATTGGCTTTTTCAAAAGAGTTTTATTTTATAGCTTATGATGAAGAGGTAGCAAAAACAAGTGGCATAAGAGTAAGATTATTAAATTTTTTACTTGTTAGCGTAGTGGCAGTGATTATAGCCTTGTCTATTAGGGTTGTAGGTAGTTTGCTTATCGGTGCTTTGATGGTCATCCCTACTGTTGCTGCTTTACAATATAAGCAGGGCTTTGTCAGAACAATATTTATATCCTTATTCTTTGCAGTTGCAAGTGTTATCTCTGGTATGGTTTTTTCTTTTTACTTCTCCTTGCCTTCTGGTGCTACTATAGTCATATCAATTTTAGTGATTTTTATATTTTCTTTAATGGCAAATAAAAGATGAAAGTAGGTTCAGAGTTTTCAAAGCATGCATCGCATTATGATTCTTATAATATTATTCAAAATAAAGTTATAAAAAAGTTACTAAATGCAATTAAATGTAAACCTAAAAATATTTTAGACCTAGGCTGTGGCAGTGGAGCTTTATGTAAAAAAATCAATTGGAAATATGAACATTTTATCGGGATAGATTTTGCACCAGGAATGTTGGAATTACATCCAAAAGCACAAAATTGTGAATCTATATATGGTGATTTTAATGATAAAACATTATTTGAAAATTTATCTACATATAGCTATGATTATGTTTTCTCAGCATCAGCTTTGCAGTGGGCAGAGGACTTAGAAATGGTTTTTAATAATATAAAAAACCTTAACGCACCAATATCTTTAGCTATATTTAGTGCAAATACCTTTAAAACATTAAATGAAACAGCAGGCTTAGAGCCATTATTGCGGAGTGTAGATGAGATAGATAAACTACAAAGAAAATATTTTGATGCTGAATTAGAAGTAGTAAATTATAAGTTGGAGTTTGAATCTACAAGGGATATGTTTAAATATATAAAAAACAGTGGTGTAAGTGGCTCACGAAAAGTTTTAGATTATAGACAAACAGTAAAGCTGATGAGAGAATATCCTCTAAATTATTTAGAGTTTGAGGTTGTATTTATTCATTCTCGTTAAGAACAATCTCTTTTTCTAAGTTGTATAATTCATATCTGATATATTTAAATTTTTCACTATATTCTATTTGCTGGAGCTTAAAAAGCTCTTCTAAAACTCTTGAGGATTCCTGTGCTCTTTTAAAGTTGGCAATAATGATACTTGTTATGTTGGTTCGATTTAATTCACTTTCTGTAGTGGGACGAAGCACATCATTTATGCTATCTCGATATTTAAGCAGTTCTATGCTTGTATCTATGCGAGCTTTGTGTCTAAGTTGTTTTAGTTTTGTAGAGAGTTCTTTGTTGTTGTCTCTATATCGTAGTATATCTTCAATAACACGAATACCCTCTTTGAGACGGTTGAGGTTAGCATCAATCACCCGAAAAAGTTCAGGTGATAATTTACTTTTAGTCGTCATTTCCAAAGATGCCAAATAAATGTAGCAGAGCAGTAAAGATATTTAAAAAATCTAAGTACAGTGCAATAGCTCCATCTATAGGAGTTTCGTAGGCACCTCTTATAATGTTTTGCGTATCATAAATAACTAAAACGCTAAACAGTAGTACAACGGCAGCAGAAATTATAATACTAAACATTGGATTACCAAGGAAGATATTGATAATTGAAAAGCCGATTATTACAAATAAAGCAATCATCAATGGCTTGCCATAGCTTGTGAAATCTTTTGTTGTTTTAATAGCATAAAAACTCATTGATCCAAATACTATTGATGTCATCGCAAAAGCATTTCCAATAGTAGTGCCACCACCAGTCATTCCAAGGGTTTGTGCAAGTAAAGGAGCAAGCATTAAGCCTGTCATAAATACAAAAGCAAACATAACCATAAGGTTTATACCTGGTTTATGTTTAACAAATTGTAGACCAATTAATAGTCCAATCTCTAAAATAAAAAGAGGTATAAACCAAGCCTGTATTGCTCCAGCTAAAGGAACACCAACATAAGCACCAACAGCTCCAGCCATCATAGAAGCAGCAAAAAGCTTATATGTTTCTTTGACAAAAGAAATTATTTGAGTGTCTCCGCGTGCTGTAGTTTCATAGTTTGCAGAGCTAGCTCTTGCATAGTCGCGATCATAAAGTCCCATTTTTTTTCCTAATAATAATATTGTTAAAAAGAATTTTATATATAAAGAGTTAATACATAGCAACAAGTTATATTAGTTTTCTAAATTATATACTATTAGCCTATTAGTAAATGTGCAATAGACTTTATGCATAAGCAGATGATTTTGAGTCTAAGCAAAGCTAAAAAGTGATAGAAAATAGGAGTTGCTGTTACTTCGGAGGTAATCTTGAATCTATATAATGTAAGTAATGCAATCTAAAACCTAAACAAAATTGACTAAATAAAAAATCTTCCACGATGTTTAAGTAAAATATAAGCAACATCCCCCTATAATTCCCATCCACAAACAATAGAGACCTAGTGTTTAGGAAGCTCGTTAAAGTTTGAGATCATTGAAAACTAAGCAAGTAATAGACTCAATAGTAACAACTATTAAGTTGAAAATATTACTTAGAAATAACTAATATAACAACAACCGTCTATTCTAT
>JAYEGN010000027.1:3397-5018 GCA_034659115.1 Campylobacterota bacterium | reverse complement strand
ATATAATGGCAGCAGTAAGTTTAAGATTACCAGATTCAATCTATAAGTTTGCAAAAGAGTTATCATCAAAAGATAGTGTATCGTTAAACCAATTTATAGCAACAGCAGTAGCAGAAAAAGTATCAGCTCTTAATACTGAAGTTTATTTACAAGAGAGAGCTTCTAATGCTTCAAAAAATAAGTTTATGAAAGCTTTAAGTAAGGTTCCTGATATTGAAGCTCAAGAGTTTGATAAAATATAATTTGCTAAATTAATTTTGTAAGTTCTTTTCTCGTTCCATCTCCTTAGATGGAATGCATACAGTAGCAACACAAAAACTACATCACACCTCAGGAGAGGTGTAACGAGAGAGAGGTGTAACGAGAGAGGGTGACGAAAATACACATATACAAAGCAATATGAATAGGGGTGTTTTAGTTTAGTAGAGTTTGCTAGTATTGGTATTTAGAGAGTTGGTAAAAGTAGACTAAAATCCCCAAAAGAGGGGAGTTTATGAAAACTATCTTAAGTTTTCAAATGGTGCAGTTACAACTGCTTTTCTTGTAACAACATAAGGAACTAATGCTGCTGCTCTAGCTCTTTTTATTACTGCTGAAATCATATCTTGATGTCTTTTACAGTTTCCTGTAAGACGACGAGGCATAATTTTATATCTTTCAGAAAGAGAGAAGCGAAGTGCTCCTACATCTTTATAATCCATAAAATCAACTTTTGATTCACAATATTTACAATATCTTTTTTTGTATTTTCTTTTTTCTGCCATGTTATTTCCTTTACTATTTTCTATTTTCTAAAATGGAATTTCATCTTCATCGATGTCGATCACTGGAACATCATTACTGCTAGGCATCTCTTTTGCAGGTTGCTGATAGCTTTGCTGCTGTTGTTGAGGTGCTTGATATTGTTGCTGCTGCTGCTGCTCATTTTGTCCATAGCTTTGTTGTTGCTGTGGCTGTTGGTAACTTTGGGCTTGTTGTGGAGCTTGATTATAGCTTTGAGGCTGTTGTTGCCCTCCAGCTTGTTGGTACCCACCACCTTGATTATCACCTTTTGAGTCTAACATCTGCATAGTTTCAACAATTACACCATGCTTAGAGCGTTTTTGTCCATTTTGATCGGTCCATTGGTCTAATTTTAGTCTTCCTTCTACTAAGATTTTACTCCCTTTACGAAGGTATTGATTTGCAACTTCTGCGCTTCTTCCAAAAAAAGTAATGTCAACAAAACATACTTCCTCTTTTTTTTCACCATTTACGGTAAATTTACGGTTAGTTGCGAGACCAGCACTTGCTATTCCAAGACCAGCTTGAGAATATTTAAGTTCTATATCTCTGGTTAAGTTTCCAACTAATATGACTTTATTAAACATGAACTTTCCTTAATCTTTTAAGCTTTAGTGATTATTCAGCTGCTGCTGTTTCTTCTACTGCTACCGCTGGAGTCTCAGCTACTGGAGCCTCTGTTGCTACTGGAGCTTCTGTTGCTACTGGAGCTTCTTCAACCGCTTGAGCATTTTCTTCTTTTGCAGGTACAGCTGCTTTTTTCTCAGCTTTTTGTACCAGTTGATTCCATGCAGCAATTTCACGGTTAGTGTCATATTTGATAGTCACAAAACGAAGC
>JAYEGN010000027.1:0-3297 GCA_034659115.1 Campylobacterota bacterium | reverse complement strand
TTCTTCAACCGCTTGAGCATTTTCTTCTTTTGCAGGTACAGCTGCTTTTTTCTCAGCTTTTTGTACCAGTTGATTCCATGCAGCAATTTCACGGTTAGTGTCATATTTGATAGTCACAAAACGAAGCATGTCTTCGTTAATACGGAAGCGTCTTTCGATTTCAGTGATTGCAGATGGAGCAATAGTGTAGTAAATAACATGGTAGTAACCACGCTCATTTTTATCAATCGGGTATGCTAGTTTTCTCATTCCCATAGAGTCTGTAGTAGCGATTTCGCCACCGTTAGAAGTAATTGTTTCTTCGATAGCTTTGATGCTACTTTGAATTTCTTCAGCTGTAAATGTTGGTTTAACGATAACTAAGTTTTCGTATTTTCTCATAGAGTATAATCTCCTTTTGGTATTTGCCGTATCGGCATTGTTTCCCTTTCGGATGTGTATATATCATCATATATAATGATACAAAGAGAAAGGAACACGCGATTTTACACAAAGAATGCTTAAAACTTGATACAATGTAGTCAGGATTATCTAATTTTAGGATTATTGTGTTTAAATTTGTAAAATATTTTACTATTATCTCTCTTTTTTCTAGTTTTTTATCTGCCCAAGTCATAGATGGTTTTAGTGATAATCAAAATATATTAGCTAAAAGTGAGATCTATATAGACTCTAATAATCTGAGTTTAAGAGAGATAAAAATGATTGATAGATTTCAATCAAACCACTTAGAACACTTTAATATAGGTTTTGTTAGAGACAAATCAGTTTGGATAAAGATAACTATAAATAATATTACTGACAAAAATATATCAAGGGTGTTAGTAGTTAAAAATCCACTTTTAGAAAAAGTAGTTTTATATGCCGGCAATAAAAAGAGTGTTCGAGGAATGCTACATGTAGAAAAAAAACAAACTACACTCAATCCTTCATTTGAAATTAGCATAGCTCCAAACAGATCTTGCATATATTATGTAAACATCATAAACAAAACAACAGCTTTACAGTTTGACCTCCTTTTAAAGAGCAAAGAGACCTTTTTATATGATGAGTATACTCAAGAAGCATTGATAATGATATTTTTAGGGATTATCGTAGCCATACTTATATATAGTCTGTTTTTATATCTCTTTACTAGAAGTAAAGCTTACATGTATTATGTTTTTTATCTCAGTGCTTTGGTATTTGTGCAGCTGACATATCTAGGAATAACACCACTTATATTTTGTAAAACATTTGTTTCCATAGATAACCTTATGGTCGTTTTAAAAGTTAATATTATGTATATAATGGCTGCCATTTTTGCTCAAAGTTTTTTGCAGACTATTAACTACCCAACGCTAAATAAAATTTACAGATATATTATTTTAATCGCCCTAGTGGAGATTCCTATCTTTGGAACGCAGAGCTTTTACTATCCAGAGATTGCTGTGTTGAGTGGTTTTGTATTTGTTATATATAATATATTTGCTGGAGTATATATATATTTAGATGGTTATAGGCAAGCACGCTTTTTTGTAGCTGGTTGGAGTATAGTAGCGATTGGATTTATCTTGATGATTGTTGATAGTTTGGGGCTTGTTTCTGTTATGTATAGGTTTCCTAACTTGATTATGTATTCTATAGCTTTAGAAGCTTTAATCTTGTCATTTGCTTTTACAGATAGTGCGATAATTCTTACTAAAGAGAAAGAGAGAAGCGACAAAAAACTTTTAGAAAATATGCAAAATTCTAAAAGAGTAATCGAAAAAGAGATTTTGCTTCAAACAAAAGAGCTTACAAATGCACTTGAAAATAAAAAAACAATATTAAACGAGTTACAGCATCGCACAAAAAATCATTTACAGTTAATAGTTTCTTTAGTTAGAATGCAAGCAGATCGCTCTGAGCATGTAGTAAAAGAAAAGTTTCAACAATTAGAATGGCGTATTCGCGCCATAGCTAAAACTCATGAAGTTCTCTATTTTAAAGATGACTTACAGCAGATAAATATGAATGAGTACATAGATGAACTATGCAGCGGTATTGAAGATGCTAATGATGGTAAAGATATTAGATTTATGTTAGAAATAAGAGAGATATATATGCCTTTTAGAGAAGCAGGTTATGTTGGATTAATCATAAATGAACTTGTTACAAACTCTATAAAATATGCAGGCACTGGAGCTATTGTAATAGTGATAGAGATGAATAAAGATAATAATAATTATCTATTAGAGATTAGAGATAATGGTATAGGTTATGAGTTTAAAACAGATAAAAGTCAAGGTATGGGTATAACCTTGGTTAAAACACTTGTTCAAAGTCAATTAGATGGTAGTTTAAAAGTAGAAAATAAAAATGGAATGATATATCTAATTGAGTATAAAATTTAAGGAGGATTGGTATCACAAATGTTAGTTCGTAAAAATGTTTTAATAGTTGAAGATGAGAGTATTGTAGCTCTTGAAATATCTAACTATGTGGATGGACTTGGTTACTGCGTTGTAGCTTGTGTTTCAAATTCACAACAGGCTCTACATGTAGTAAATACTAATGAGATTGATTTGATTCTTATGGATGTAAGTATTAAGGGTGATGTTGATGGTGTAACATGTGCCAAGTTAATAAAAGATATAAAAAATATACCACTAATATATATAAGTGCTTTTAGTGATGATGAAACTTTGCAAAGAGCTATCCAAACAGAGCCAAGTTCCTATCTTGTTAAACCATTCAATAGGAAAGAGTTAAAGGTTGCTATGAGCATAGCAACAAATAGATTGTCTAAAAATATGCGAGTTGGTAATATTGTGTTTGATAAAGAATTTTCATTTGATAACACCACTAAAGAGCTAATATACTGTGGTAAAAATATTCATTTAACTAAACAGGAGCAAAATCTACTTAGTTTACTCGTTAGTGTAAAGAACTCGATAGTTTCTATATATGAAGTTGAAAATGAGATTTGGCCATCTAAGGTTAGCAATGAAAACACAAGAAGAGCTTTAGTAGGAAGACTCAGATATAAGTTAAATCATAAGTTTTTAGAAACAGTCCACTCTATGGGATATAGGTTGAATATTTAAAATACAACGAAAATACAATGTTTGTATGTTACAATTTCCGTATCTTACATAAAGGAGAGGAAATGTTAAAAACATTTATGGTCGTTATAATGATGTTTGTCTTTCAATCATCACTACTAGCAGGAACACCCCCAACACAAGAGAATGTAACTAAGCTATATGTAGCTACATTTAATCGTGCACCAGATGCAGCAGGTCTTGATTACTGGATAAATACCTCAGGTTTAGA
>JAYEGN010000026.1:0-5117 GCA_034659115.1 Campylobacterota bacterium | reverse complement strand
GTTAATCGCTCTTTATGCTAACCCATATTTAGGATAGTCTTTAAGACTAACCTAAATACCCCTCTTTTTAATTCTTTTTACAAAAAAATGCACCAGTGGCGGAACGGTAGACGCGCGGGCTTGAGGGGCTCGTTTCGAGAGAAGTGGAAGTTCAAATCTTCTCTGGTGCACCACTCTTAAACCCCTTTATTTAGGGACTTCATTCAAAATAAACAATAAAATAAATAACTAACAGTTGGTAGAATCTTGTGACATAAGACATCAACAAACCTTCTAAAATGTAAACTTATTACATTGTATTTCTGCATTCAAACTTTAACAAATATTGTCATTATGTAGTGATTTTGACAATGATATTACACAAGTTATTACACAGTTTTAAGAAAATACACAAAAATAAGCGAGTTATTACACAGTAGGTTAAGTTTTTGTTAAGCTTCTGAAATCATTACACCACTTCTAATATTGTCCTTATAGACATATAATAGTTATTTCATTTGATATAAAAAGTGTATCATATTGACTTTGACTAAATAATCCCAGCTTCACTCAATGCATCAGCAAACTCAGCACTAGCAACTTTTGATAGTTTCTGTACTTGTTTCTTATGCTCTACATACATCTGCTTATGTTCATCTGTGTCTCTTTGCAGCGTTTCTTCAAAATATCTACAATAGTCTGCAAATTCATTAAGCATTGTATCTATCTTCTGATGGTAGGCATCGCCACCAATAGACTTGACTTCAACATGGTTAGCCTCAATCTTCTCAACATTCCAGATAGTTCCCTTTTTCGTCTTAATCTTACGGCTTGCTTGCTTTGTGTAAGAAGAGAGTATATCCATTACATTTTGGCTGTAACCTATTCTTGGTTCCCATGATGATAGCAAGCCAGCTCTATCACATAGCAACATAAATTTATAGAAGTTGAAGTTGATTCCATCGTTATTCATCGTAGAGATGTGAATGTGAAAACCTGTTTGCTCATTGGTGTAACCATACTTCTCTATTATTGGGCATATCGTTTGGATGTAATGCTCAATTCCTGAAGCGGTTGTAATTGGAACTGAAATCTCAATACCATTATCTTCAAGAGATATGTCTGGCTTTATCTGTATACACTGATTTCTATCGTCATCTGTTGGTAGATGTACAGTATCAACCAAGATCTCTGCATCTGTAATCTCATATATCTCTTTAGTGATGCCGTCGATAGCAGAGTTGAAGTCGTAGCGTTTTGTATCGATATAAAATTCAAACTCACATCCATACTGATACTTATCAGTTTCTTTAAGAACATTACCATCATAGTAAGAGCTTCGATTCGCTTCGTACCTTTTTGTGGTTCCATTAGTTGTGTGGTTCATTATCCCTCAATCATAGCATCTAATAGACTGTGGAGTTTGTCAACTTTATACTCAACATTATTAGTCCACTCTTTTAACGGTTCTTGCTCATCTGGCACCTCTGCTTCTGGTCGAATGTAAACAAAGGCTCGCTTTACACCATGATGAGACTTAACTTCTATCTTCTTTCTTATATAGTAATCAGGAGCACCCTCAAACTCATCAATCTTTTGCATAAGTTCAGCTCTTGTGATTTGATACAACTCACCCTTTATCTTAGAGTATGGTTCATCAACTATATATGGATAGTTCCCAAACGAGTCTTCATACATAGAAAACTTCTTTACAGTTTTTGCATAACCGAGTCTTTTGGCAGAGTTACCGAGTAGGCTATGGTTATCAAATCCTTTCTTGAGTGATCCGTACACAAAGAGTAATTCACTAAAGGGCTCTTCTCTTTTGAAATAGCCTCTCTTAACAATTGTGATTACACCAGTATCATGAAGCCTATGTAGAATCTTTCTTTTTGTATCAGTAGAAAGACCATCAACTTTTACTGCAGAGAATGGCACTACATCATTTAGTTTTAGTGACTGTACTGCACGATGTACTTTTTCTATATATGACATTGACAACTCCTCTGCAATTTATCGTGACAATATTATAGCAAAATTATATAAATTAATCACGAAATAACCTTTATATGTACCTATTATAGCTTATATGGTGGTACTTTTTGCAAAAAACAAGGTATATATTAATAGAGGGAAGATATAGCTTCCATATATTTTCCCACACATCTTACCTCTCACTTCAATTCTAACTTTTCATTACAACGAAGTGTATAAAGGCATCTGATGAATGGCTTTTCATCAATAAGGGTAGCAGGTATTTTAGAGAGGGAAAAACTATAATTGATTACCACCTAAAGCCACTACTTAAGGCAATAGGTGTAACATATCGTGGATTACATGCTACAAGAAGATCATATGCTTCTGTTATGTTATATCAATCCTATGGTTCTAACTCAAGAGTATAATATGGAGAAAGCGAAGAAATCTGATGAACTATTTAAGATGATGCACAGTATTAGACTCTTTGAACACTTTTTGGAACACAAAAACTTTATTTAGAAGATATAGTTCCAAATATAAGAGATTATAGATGCTCTTTTAGCCCTTAAATCCATTTCGAAGAATCTTCTCAAATTCATCAGCAGGTACAGGCTTGGAATATAAACAACCTTGAATATTTTTGCATCCATTTTCTATCATAAACTCTTTTTGCTCTTTTGTCTCAACACCTTCAGCGATAACTTTAAGGTTTAAACTAAGTGCCAATGCTATAACAGCCTTTGTTATTCCTGCATCTTCTTCGTCATCTGGTAAGTCTCTTACAAATGCTTGATCTATTTTTAATTTATTTATTGGCAGTCTCTTAAGATAAGCTAATGATGAGTATCCTGTTCCAAAGTCATCAATCGCTAATTCAACTCCTAAATTACTAATCTTCTTTAGTACTTTTATAGCTTCTTCTGGATTACTCATAACTTGACCTTCAGTTAGCTCTAGTTCTATCCATTCAGGTTTACATCTTGTTTCTAGCATTATATTTTTAAGGGTATCTATAAAATCATCTTGTTTGAGTTGCTTTACTGCAAGGTTTAGGGCAAGTATACCAGGATTTAAACCATCTTTATACCATTTTCCTATCTGTTTCATTGCAGTTTTCATAACATACCTATCAAGTTCAACTATAAGTCCAGTTGATTCTGCTAGAGGAATAAATTTAGAAGGGGATACTAAACCCATAGTTGAATGTTTCCATCGTACTAATGCTTCCATCCCTATGAGTTTATTTGTTACTCCATCTACTTGAGGTTGATAGTAAACTATAAGCTCTTCATTTTTTATAGCATCTCTTAGGGCAGTCTCCATCACAACTCTTTCAAAAGCTAGCTCCGTCATTTCCGAACTATAGTATTGGTAGTTGTTCCTCCCCTCATCTTTTGCCTTATACATCGCTGAGTCTGCAAATTTCAAAAGATCTTGAGCTAAAAGACCATCATCTGGATAAATACTAATACCTATACTACTTGAAACATAAAGTGTGTTTTTTTCAATATCAATAGGTTGCTCTAAAGCTTCAATAATTTTTGATGCTAAGAAAGATGCATTTTGTCCTTGCCTTAAACCTTCTAATATTATAGTAAACTCATCTCCACCTAAGCGAGCCAATGTATCTTCCTCTCTAATTGTCGTACTGAGTCTATTTGTTGTAACCTTAAGTACTTTATCACCAGCTTCATGACCTAAAGAATCATTAATCTCTTTAAAATGATCAAGGTCAATAAATAACAAAGCTATTTTTGTATTTTCTCTTTTAGCTTTTTCGATCGCTTGTTCTAGCCTATCATTAAATAAAATACGATTTGGAAGTCCAGTCAATGCATCATGATGAGCTTGATGTTTTAAAATCTCACTTTGTGATTTTAATTCCTTAGTTCTATTATCTATTTTATCCTCTAAACCTTTTTTTTCATCATTCCAAGCTTTATAAAATAGTGTATTATTTATACTATTTGATAATTGAATTGTAAAATTACCAAGCGCTAACATAATCATATTGTCAATAGCAATTCTAGAGTAGTTTTCTAGATTTTCAAATCCATTTCCAACTACAACAAGTCCATAAGGTATCTCCACATCACCACCAAATAGTTCAAAATATGCTTCACTTAAAAAAAGTGAATTTGCTAATTTTTTAACTTTTGCATCAGGATATAATTGGGTATGTACTATGGGGTCTCTGTTCGTTCGTAAATACTCTATAATCTCACCAGAGAGCAGTATGTTAATGATTTTTACAATCATCTTCTCCTTAGGGGTGTTATATCCTATCGCTTTATCAACTTTAAACCAACCGTTACTATCGTCGTGTTTAAAAATCAAACACTTTTCAAATTTTAATTTATCTGTTGCAAACTTTGTAGTTATGTTAAACAACTCTTCTACTTGCAGCGTCTCATTTATCCCTTTACCTATCTCATAGAGTCCTCTGTAAACATTGGTTTGTGTCTTAGCATACTCTTGAAGTTCTTTTGAAGATACACTTATTAGATGTGATAAGGCTTTTAGAGTATTATTCTCTGTAGTATGATTTAGCTCTTTGTTTAAATTTGTCGTCTGTTTTTTGAAAATACTATTTTCACTAAGAGCCATAATTGTCATAGTTTGATTCAAAAGTTCTTTTTTATCAGCACTATAAAATTCACCATAAGTAAAAAACCCACTTGTTGGAGCTATATCGTTAAAAGGTTTTGTCTCTTTATAAATTGTTTTTGGCATAAATCTTCTTCGAGCCATACAGGAGTAAATAAAAATAGATTCTATAGATTTATCTAAAAATTTATTAAGATGCTTATCTTTGTAACTTAGGATAGAATCATTATTTCCATATCCAAACATTACAATATCACCATCATGCAAATTTCCAGCAAAAACGAGAGAACCATCATCTTCTTTTGCTACTACTGCCCTTGCTATATTAACTCCATCTCTTTTAATTATAAGAGGAAATTCTATCCCGACAGCAGGAAGCATTTTGGCGATATCATCACCAAAATAGTACGCATAAGTATCGTAAGCAGTTTTATTATTAATAGTATAAACTCTATTATCTACTGCTTTAGTAATGTGCAACTCTACCCCAATAGGTAACCACTCAAAACTATAATCACTATATATCTTTAAAACCTCAGAGTTTAAAGAGA